>NZ_JBIWDU010000009.1:0-262346 GCF_044762155.1 Neobacillus sp. NPDC097160
CACCCGTTCCCATACCGAACACGGAAGTTAAGCTTCTCAGCGCCGATGGTAGTTGGGACATGCGTCCCTGTGAGAGTAGGACGTTGCCAGGCAAACGAAAGACAACCTATATTGGGTTGTCTTTTTTTTTGCCAACGAGTGAAAGTGGAAAGTAAAAATGTAAAAGTGAAAAGTAAATGATTAAAACCGGAAAGTAAAATCAAAAAAGTGGAAAGTAAAATGACAAAAATGGAAAGTAAACAGCCAAAACCGGAAAGTAAGCCCAATCAAATAGGGAATAAAATTGGAATTTCATCGAAAAAAGCACCCAATAGGGGTAATTGGGTACCAAAATGGTTATGCGTTAGTCTTTTTATTTCTTCCATAAGTAAATTTCACGATGATTTACCCCGATATAAACTAAAAATTTCCTCCCAATTCCACTTTTCATAGTACCAGCTTGCCATTGTAAGGTTTTTAACCCATTGCTTTTCTTTCATATCTTTCCTTGTAGCCACAAGTATATTGGCGGTCTGTCTATCGGTCCGAATCCAAATTAGCTGATTACGATAAAATTGCGGCGCAAAATCACCTTCATTTTTTGCAGGAAAAGTTACTTGCTTTTGTTTAGCTAAAATTTTAAAAATGCTTGGCAATGGTCGTTTATTCACCTCTTCCAATTCACTCTCTTGAGAACGAGAAACGTAAAGCACATGATTATTTTTCCATAAAAAATCCCGATCGGCATATCCCAAAGGTGTTATTTTCCTTTTATGGAAGCTTGGAACGAATACCGCTTTTAATTGTTTATTATTCAACGCTACCCTGCCGAATCCACTAATGTAACCGAGAGCACTTCTGCTTGGAGCCCATTGCAGCCATTCCTCATGATTTAACATTTCATCTACCCTTTGAAAAACCTGTCCATCCGCAGAAAGAATACAAAGAGTATTACTGTCTGCTGACAAAGAAGCTGTAGGATTTAATAAAAAACTGATCCATTTATTATCGTGTGACCATTTAAACTGGCTTGTGCTTACATAATATTCATCCTCTCCAACCGGTATTGTATAAACCGGCTTTACAATTGGCTTTTGCCGGTTAATTCCAAGGGATAGTTTCGATAACTGGATATCAGTATGAAGTTTTGGACTTTTCTTAATGGAAATCAATAGCTCCTCCCCATTTGGATACCAAGAAAAGTTTTCAACCCTATCTATCAATTGATTAACGAGAAATGGCTTTGCCGGCTCCGCCGAATCAATAACAAATAAATCAGACTTAATAAGAAAAGCAATTTTATTTTGCCGAGGTGACCATTGAAAATTGTTCGTTACATTGGGAGTAACTTTCACATGTTTATTCATGCGGATATTGAATAACCATAGCTCCCCGTTGTGTAGAGAGTTGTCAATTTCCTTTTTTCCCTTTAGGTAGGCAACCCATTCCCCGTCATGAGACCATTTTGGATACCTTACAAAATCTCCAGAAGTAAGCCTGTTTTCTTCCTTTCCAATTTTAATCCATAAGTCATCGCCGCGAATAAATGCTGCTTTTAAAGAATCCATTCCGGTATTTGCGTGGGCGGTCAAATGAAATGGGATAATAGCTGTAACAATGAAAATAGTAAGAAGTATAACTTTTTTCATCAAATTGCTCCTTTTAACGTAAGAGATGGGTATATATATTTTGTACCAATTGATAAAGAATCATCACCGAATTTTAATGCATTTGTGATAAAGTGAAGGAAGCAGAATTTTAAAGGAGGCCTCATTGTGTTAGAAAATAGTTTAATGATGGTTGCGATTATCCTGATTATTAATATTGTCTATGTTTCTTTTTTTACCATAAGGATGATCTTGACGTTAAAGGGTCAGCGTTATTTAGCAGCAATGCTCAGTATGATCGAAGTAGTCATCTATGTACTTGGACTTGGTCTTGTGTTAAATAATTTAGATAAAATTCAAAATCTGATTGCGTATGCCGTTGGTTATGGAATCGGGGTTATTGTCGGGATGAAAATTGAGGAAAAACTGGCGTTAGGCTATATTACGGTCAATGTAATTACCAAGGAATATGATAAAAATCTGCCTAGAATTTTAAGAGAAAAGGGATATGGCGTGACTAATTGGGATGCAAATGGACTCGAGGGCGGCCGGATGGCGCTGCAAATCCTTACACCAAGGAAATTTGAATTAAAGCTATACGATGCCATTAAAAGTATAGATCCTAAAGCATTTATCATTACATATGAGCCCAAATCCATCCATGGCGGCTTCTGGGTGAAATCAGTGAAAAGAGGGAAGTTATTTTCATGAGTAAAAAGAAAGCACAATTTGAAGTGAAGGAAAATGAAAGTATTGAGGATTGCTTGAATAGAATGAAACAGCATGGTTATGTTCCTGTTCGCCGAACAGAAAAGCCAATTTTTCAAGAAATAAAAAAAGGTGGAGAAACGATTTATGAGCCAATCGGCCGTCAAATTGTCTTTGAAGCGATGTTAATCGAGTAAAACACGAACATTCTTGCTGTATTTTAAAAAAACGTTCGATTTAATAATTGACAACCCAATCATTAGGCTGTTATGATGTAGGTAGTTAATAAGAATTTACCTTTACCCTCGTATATCCATGGGAATATGGCCCATAAGTTTCTACCCAATAACCGTAAATTATTGGACTATGAGGGAAAGTCGATATGTTCGGCACGGCACAAAAAGGGCGAATGCCTGCTTTTTGTTGACCTTACTTATGGATGCCCGGACAAATGGCTTTCTCTTATTGGAGATGCTGTTTGATCCGGGTATTTTATTTTGCCAAAAAAAGGGGGATCAAGGATGCGAAATCTTGTCGGAGTCATTATGGGGAGTAAATCAGATTGGGAAACAATGAAGCATGCTTGTGAAATATTGGATCAATTTGAGATTCCATATGAAAAAAGGGTGGTATCAGCCCATCGCACACCTGATTTGATGTTTACATATGCAGAAGATGCTAGAAATAGAGGCTTGAAGGTGATTATTGCCGGCGCGGGGGGAGCGGCTCATCTGCCGGGAATGGTTGCAGCAAAAACGATTCTGCCGGTAATCGGAGTTCCTGTTCAATCCCAAGCCCTAAATGGATTAGATTCCTTGCTGTCGATTGTACAAATGCCGGGCGGTATACCGGTAGCAACAGTGGCGATCGGAAAAGCCGGTGCCGTGAATGCTGGCTTGCTGGCCGCACAAATTTTAGCAACGGATGACGCAGCACTTGCAGACCAATTAGAAGCTAGAAGAGAAACTATTAAACTAGAAGTACTAGAAAGTAGTGATCAACTTGCATAACAGAACGATTTTACCAGGTGCGACAATTGGCATTATCGGCGGCGGCCAGCTTGGAAGAATGATGGCATTAGCGGCTAAAGTTCAAGGGTTTCGAATCGCTGTTTTAGAACCTGTTTCGGATTCACCGTGCGGACAAGTGGCAGACGTTGAACTGATTGGCGCTTATGATGACAGGGAGGCCATTTCACAGCTTGCAGCCATTAGTGACGTCATTACCTATGAATTTGAAAATATCGATGCCGATACATTAGGCTGGCTTTGTGAAAAGGCATATGTTCCTCAGGGGAAAGAACTTTTAACAATTACGCAAGATCGAATCACGGAAAAGGCAGCCATCCAGCAAGCTGGAGTAGAGGTAGCTCCATATGAGGTCATTAATAACGGAGAAGAATTATTTTTAAAAAAAGGACGGATCGGTTACCCAGCTGTATTGAAAACAGCAAGAGGCGGCTATGATGGCAAAGGACAGCTTGTGATGAATACGGAAGAGGATTTAGCTAAGGCAGAACCGCTTTTCAAATTTGGCAGCTGTGTGTTGGAAAAATGGATTCCGTTTGAAAAAGAAATTTCCGTCATTGTTACCCGAAAACTGGACGGGGAAACGGCCTTTTTCCCAGTAGCGGAAAACATTCATGAAGATAATATCTTGCATACCACCATCGTTCCGGCCCGAATCTCTGAAGAGCTGGGAGAAAAGGCGATTCAAAAGGCGAAGCAGATTGCTGATTCACTTGGACTAGTCGGGACGCTTGCTGTCGAGATGTTTGTGACAGGTGATGGCATGATTTATATTAATGAATTGGCACCGAGACCGCATAATTCAGGTCACTTTTCTATTGAGGCATGCGAAACATCGCAGTTCGAGCAGCATATTCGCGCCATTTGCAATTGGCCATTAGGAAGCACCGAGCTATTAAAACCGGCTGTTATGGTCAATCTATTAGGAGAACATCTTGACCGCCTATTTAAGGAAATCCCGGACTTGAATGGCTGGAAGGTTCATTTATACGGCAAAAAGGAGCCAAAATTGAAAAGGAAGATGGGGCATGTTACCATTTTGAAGGATAACGTTGATGAGGCCCTTAGGGAAATAGGGGAAAGCAGCATCTGGCGTACAGCAAAAGAAATGATCGGAGGATAAAACATGATTGATCGTTATACAAGACCTGAAATGGGAGCCATCTGGACGGATGAGAACCGCTTTAATGCCTGGCTTGAAGTGGAGATACTTGCATGTGAGGCATGGGCAGAACTAGGGGAGATTCCTAAGGAAGATGTTCGCAAGCTCCGTGAAAATGCTTCGTTTAATATTGACCGAATTAAAGAAATCGAAGAAGAAACAAGACACGATGTCGTAGCCTTTACCCGTGCGGTTTCGGAAACATTGGGCGAGGAGCGGAAATGGGTTCATTACGGTCTGACTTCAACAGATGTGGTGGACACAGCACTATCCTTTGTATTGAAACAAGCCAATGCCATTTTATTAAAAGACTTGGAAAACTTTGTTGAGATTTTAAAAAATAAAGCAATTGAGCATAAAATGACCGTGATGATGGGAAGGACTCATGGGGTACATGCGGAGCCGACAACTTTTGGCTTGAAGCTCGCCCTTTGGTATGAAGAAATGAAACGCAACCTGGAGCGCTTTAAGCAAGCTGCAGCAGGTGTAGAGTTTGGAAAAATCTCAGGCGCGGTCGGAACCTATGCAAATATTGACCCATTTGTGGAACAGTATGTCTGTGAAAAATTAGGTCTTGGACGGGCGCCCATTTCGACGCAAACATTGCAGCGTGATCGTCATGCTCATTACATGTCAACAATTGCCTTAATCGCTACATCGATTGAAAAATTTTCGGTTGAGGTCCGAGGATTGCAAAAGAGCGAGACACGCGAGGTTGAAGAGTTTTTTGCAAAAGGTCAAAAAGGGTCATCGGCCATGCCTCATAAACGTAATCCAATCGGCTCGGAGAACATGACCGGTATGGCACGCGTCATTCGCGGCTATATGATGACGGCTTATGAAAATGTGCCGCTTTGGCATGAGCGCGATATTTCCCATTCCTCAGCAGAACGCGTCATTTTGCCAGATGCAACAATTGCCTTAAATTACATGCTAAACCGCTTTGGTAACATTATTAAAAAATTAACTGTATATCCGGAAAATATGAAACGCAACATGGATCGTACGCTAGGGTTGATTTATTCACAGCGGGTGCTGCTTGCCTTGATAGATAAAGGTTTGTCTCGAGAAGAGGCGTACGATACAGTGCAGCCCAAAGCGATGGAAGCGTGGGAGTTGCAAGTTCCATTCCGCGGTTTAATTGAGGCCGATGGAAAAATTACCTCTTTGCTTTCTGGCGCCGAGATTGCCGATTGTTTTGACTATCATTACCACCTGCAGCATGTAGATACAATTTTTGATCGGTTAGGGTTGAACGGGTAAACGCGTTCTACGTGACCGAATAGATGGAAAAAATGATTGAAAGGTTACGTAGGCGGGTTCTACATTACCAAATGAGTTAAAAAGATATCTAATCGGGTTCCTAGAGCCAGTACAAAATAAATAGGGGCAGTTACAGCAGGAGTTTGCCCCTCCTTCTAGATTGAAGATTCCCAATATTTCGAAATAAGGAGTGATTCACCATGAAAGAACTGCTTTACGAAGGAAAAGCTAAGCGAATATACAAAACCGATGAAGAGGACGTTGTTTTAGTTGAATACAAAGATTCCGCTACTGCTTTCAACGGAGAAAAGAAGGCAGAAATCATCGGTAAAGGCCGGCTCAATAACGAGATTACTAGTTTGTTATTTTTAAAACTAAAGGAACAAGGAATTGAATCACACTTTATCAAAAGAATCTCCCAAACGGAGCAGCTGGTGAAGAAAGTAACCATCATTCCGCTTGAAGTAGTCGTTCGCAACGTGGCTGCCGGCAGCTTTTCAAAAAGATTGGGAATCGAAGAAGGCAGACCGCTGTCAGCACCAATTGTTGAGTTTTATTTAAAAGATGATGCGCTCGGTGATCCGCTGGTGACAAACGACCATATCTTTGAACTAAAAGCGGCGACAGCCGAAGAGATTACGATTTTACGAGAAAAAGCGCTGGAAGTAAATGCGGTTTTATCGAGCTTTTTTGCAGAACTAGGCATTAACTTAATCGATTTTAAACTCGAGTTTGGCAAAGACGAACAGGGACAAATTTTATTAGCTGATGAAATTTCTCCTGACACCTGCCGCCTATGGGATCAAAAAACAAATGAAAAGCTGGATAAAGATGTATTCCGCCGCGATTTAGGAAGTTTAACAGAGGCATATGAAACGATTTTAACAAGACTTGGAGGTCATCAGCATGTATAAAGTCAAAGTATACGTAACATTGAGAGAAAGTGTATTAGATCCGCAAGGCAAGGCTGTCACTCAATCATTAAATTCGTTAAATTATCAGGAAGTATCCGATGTCCGTATCGGTAAATATATGGAACTGACGATTGAAAAATCAGAACGTGACCTTGATGAAGTCGTGAACGAGATTTGTGCGAAGCTGTTAGCCAATCCGGTGATTGAAGACTACCGCTACGAAGTAGAGGAGTGTGTCGCCCAGTGAAGTTTGCAGTGATAGTTTTTCCAGGCTCAAACTGTGACGTCGACATGTTTCATGCGATTCAAGATGAACTTGGCGAAGAAGTCGAATATGTCTGGCACGATACTGAAAGCTTAGACGGGTACGATGGAATTTTATTACCAGGCGGCTTTTCTTACGGCGATTACCTTCGTACAGGTGCCATTGCTCGTTTTAGCAATGTCATGAAAGAAGTCATTAAAGCGGCTGAGGCTGGCAAGCCCGTGCTTGGGGTGTGCAACGGATTCCAAATCTTACTTGAAGCGGGCCTCCTGCCGGGAGCGATGAGACGAAACGAAAGCCTGTCATTTATTTGCAAGCCGGTCGAATTAATCGTAGAAAACAATCAATCAATGTTTACTGCTGAATATAAGCAAGACCAAACGATCACGATTCCGGTCGCCCATGGCGAAGGCAATTACTATTGTGATGAAGAAACGTTAAATCAGCTAAAATCCAATAACCAAATCGTGTTTACTTATCAGCAAAATCCCAATGGCAGTCTCGAAGATATTGCCGGAATCACGAACGAAAAAGGGAATGTTCTTGGGATGATGCCACACCCTGAGCGGGCGGTTGACGAGCTTTTGGGCAGCGCTGACGGGCTGAAATTGTTTCAATCAATCGTAAAATCTTGGAGGGAAGCACATGTTGTCAACGCTTGAACCAAATCCAGAGCAAATTAAAGCAGAAAAAATCTATCAGCAAATGGGTTTGTCCGATGAAGAGTTTGCGATGGTCGAAAACATCCTCGGCAGGACGCCGAATTATACTGAAACTGGTCTTTTCTCGGTTATGTGGTCGGAGCACTGCAGTTATAAAAACTCAAAGCCAGTTCTAAAAAAATTCCCAACCACGGGTGAAAAAGTTCTCCAAGGTCCAGGCGAAGGGGCTGGGATTGTCGATATCGGCGACGGCCAGGCGGTTGTGTTTAAAATCGAAAGCCATAACCACCCATCTGCAATCGAACCGTACCAAGGCGCTGCAACAGGTGTCGGCGGAATTATTCGTGATGTTTTTTCAATGGGCGCACGGCCGATTGCGATGTTAAACTCGCTTCGTTTCGGCGAACTAGATAAGGCAAGAACGCGCTATTTGTTTAAAGAAGTGGTAGCGGGTATTGCCGGATACGGCAACTGCATCGGCATTCCAACCGTTGGCGGTGAGGTGCAGTTCGATCCATCCTATGAAGGAAATCCGCTCGTCAATGCCATGTGTGTCGGTCTGATTAATCACGAGGATATTAAAAAAGGTCAGGCACATGGGCTTGGCAATACGGTAATGTATGTCGGTGCAAAAACTGGACGCGACGGGATTCACGGTGCAACGTTTGCTTCTGAGGAACTGACAGAGGATTCGGATGAAAAACGTCCGGCGGTTCAAGTCGGCGACCCGTTCATGGAGAAACTCTTGTTAGAAGCCTGCTTGGAACTTATCCATTCGGATGCCCTTGTAGGGATTCAAGATATGGGTGCCGCAGGACTTGCCAGCTCTTCTTCCGAAATGGCCAGCAAAGCTGGGATGGGCATCGAGATGAATTTAGATCTTGTACCGCAGCGCGAAACGGGAATGACTGCTTATGAAATGATGCTGTCTGAATCACAGGAACGGATGCTTATTGTCGTGAAAAAGGGCAGAGAGCAGGAGATCAAGGATCTTTTTTCAAAATATGATTTAGAAGCTGTCGCGATTGGCAAGGTAACTGACGATAAACAATTCCGCCTAATCCATAAAGGGGAAGTGGTTGCCGACCTGCCAGTTGATGCATTGGCTGAAGATGCACCTGTGTATCATAAACCTTCTAAAGAGCCGGCTTACTTTGCAGAATACCAGGCGATGGAAAATGAAGTACCAAAGGTGGATGACCTTAAAGAGACACTAGTAAAATTGTTAAGCCAGCCTACGATTGCCAGCAAGGAATGGGTGTACGAGCAATATGATTATATGGTGCGCACGAATACGGTAGTGTCTCCAGGTTCTGATGCCGCTGTTACTCGGATCAGAGGGACACGTAAGGCGTTAGCGATGACAACGGATTGTAATTCGCGCTATGTGTACTTAGATCCAGAAACAGGTGGAAAAATTGCTGTTGCAGAAGCTGCCCGCAACATAATCTGTTCCGGCGCCGAGCCGCTAGCAATTACTGATAACCTGAACTTCGGTAACCCTGAAAAGCCGGAAGTATTCTGGCAGATTGAAAAAGCGGCTGACGGAATCAGCGAAGCCTGCCGGGTTCTTGAAACACCGGTCATCGGCGGAAACGTGTCATTATATAACGAAACAAGCGGCACAGCGATCTATCCAACCCCTGTTATTGGAATGGTTGGACTCGTTAGTGACCTTGACCATATTACGACCCAGCATTTTAAAACTAGCGGCGACCTCATTTATTTAGTCGGGGAAACGAAACCCGAATTTGGCGGCAGTGAGCTGCAAAAGCTATTAAACGGTAAAATTTTCGGAAAAGCACCGGAATTAAATATTGATTTGGAAAAAGAAAGACAAGACCAGGTTCTCGCTGCGATTCGTGCTGGCTTGGTTCAATCTGCTCATGATTTATCGGAAGGCGGTTTGTCCGTTGCCCTTGCAGAATGTCTTTTTACAGCAAAAGGACTTGGGGCTGACGTGAAGATTACAGGAGATTCTGTTTCTGCCCTCTTTAGCGAAACACAATCACGTTTTCTTTTAACCGTCGAAAAAGAACAGCAAGTCGAGTTTGAAAGTTTAGTAGATGCGGCCCTTATTGGTGCAGTGAATGATTCTGGTGTCTTACGAGTTCTTAATGAAACAGTTCCTGTTCTTGAATCTGCGGTCGAGGAATTAAGAGCTGCCTGGAAAGGGGCGATCCCATGCTTGCTGAAATCAAGGGATTAAACGAAGAATGCGGCATTTTTGGTGTCTTTGGACATCCAGATGCCGCACAATTAACCTATTACGGGCTTCACAGCCTGCAGCACCGCGGCCAGGAGGGAACCGGAATCGTTGTCTCTGATGGAAAGAAACTTACAGGCGTCAAGGGAGAAGGCCTTGTGACGGAGATTTTTACAGCAGAAGCGATGTCCCAATTATCTGGATGTGCAGCGGTCGGTCATGTCCGTTATGCGACAGCAGGGGGCGGTGGCTATGAAAATGTTCAGCCGCTGTTGTTCCATTCGCAAAGCGGCAGCCTTGCCCTTGCCCATAACGGCAACCTGGTAAATGCTACTTCGTTAAAACACCAGCTAGAAGCGCAAGGAAGTATTTTTCAAACAAGTTCAGATACGGAGGTTTTAGCCCATTTAATTAGAAGAAGCGGATTTCAGCAAATGAAGGAACAGGTGAAAAATGCTTTGACCATGTTAAAAGGGGCATATGCCTATTTAATTATGACGGAAACCGAACTAATGGTGGCGCTTGATCCCCATGGTCTAAGACCGCTTTCGCTTGGCTGTCTTGGTGATGCTTATGTGGTGGCATCGGAAACATGTGCCTTTGATGTGGTCGGTGCTGAATATATTCGCGACATTATGCCCGGTGAACTATTAATCATCAACGAAAACGGACTCACATCAGAGCGGTTTTCGTTGAGTACGACAAAAGCCATCTGTATGATGGAGTATGTTTATTTTTCAAGACCTGATAGTAATATTCAAGGAGTTAATGTCCATACTGCCCGCAAAAACTTAGGAAAAAGGCTGGCGATTGAAGCGCCGATTGATGCGGATGTAGTGACAGGGGTGCCGGATTCCAGTATTTCAGCGGCGATCGGCTATGCAGAAACGATGGGGATCCCGTATGAAATGGGGTTAATCAAAAACAAATATGTCGGCAGAACGTTCATCCAGCCTTCCCAGTCATTACGGGAGCAAGGGGTTAAAATGAAGCTGTCGCCTGTTCGCGGGGTTGTGGAAGGGAAACGGGTGATTATGGTCGACGACTCGATCGTCCGCGGCACGACAAGCAGAAGAATTGTTACCATGCTGAAAGACGCCGGGGCGACAGAGGTACACGTTGTCATTAGTTCACCACCGATTAAAAATCCGTGCTTCTATGGAATTGATACGTCTACAAAAGAAGAATTGATTGCCTCTGATAAGTCGGTTGAAGAAATTCGCGAACTAATTGGAGCGGATTCGTTAACCTTTTTAAGTGAGGATGGCATGGTAAAGACACTTAGCCAGTTAGGGACAAATGGCGTTTGCCTGGGCTGCTTTAACGGAAATTATCCAACAGAAATCTATCCAGATACACTACAGTATTATTATCAAAAGGGGTGACGGTGATGGCAAATGCGTACACACAAGCAGGAGTAAATATCGAAGCAGGCTATGAAGCCGTTGAGCGGATGAAAAAACATGTACAGCGGACAGCAAGGGCAGGTGTGGTTGGGGGCCTTGGCGGCTTTGGCGGCATGTTTGATCTCTCAGCGCTCGGATTAAAAGAGCCAGTTTTGGTGTCTGGCACCGATGGGGTTGGCACGAAGCTGATGATTGCATTCATGATGGATCGTCACGATACGATTGGAATCGATGCGGTAGCGATGTGCGTCAATGATATTGTTGTCCAGGGAGCAGAACCGCTCTACTTTTTAGATTATATTGCTTGTGGCAAAGCCATTCCTGAAAAAATCGAGGCGATTGTCAAGGGAATTGCCGACGGCTGTGAACTGGCCGGCTGTGCCTTAATTGGCGGGGAAACTGCGGAAATGCCTGGACTTTATCGTGAAGACGAGTATGATCTGGCCGGTTTTTCAGTTGGCGCGTGTGAAAAGCCGCAATTGATCACAGGGGAAACGATTAAGCCGGGAGATGTCCTAATTGGCTTAGCGTCAAACGGAATTCACAGTAATGGTTACTCGCTAGTCAGAAAGGTGTTTAACAACTGGTCATTAATCGAGTTTGTTGATGAACTCGGCTGTACATTAGGCGAAGAATTACTGAAACCGACAAAAATATATGTCAAACCGATTTTGGCGGCATTGAAAAAATTCCAAATCAAAGGGATGGCCCACATTACCGGCGGCGGTTTTATTGAGAATATTCCAAGGATGCTGCCTGCAGGCCTTGGCGCCGAACTGAACGAAAAAAGCTGGCAAATCCCATCTGTATTCAAGTTAATCTCTGAGGTTGGACAAATCGATTATCAAGAGATGTATAATATTTTTAACATGGGAATTGGAATGGTCGTTGCCGTTGATCAGAAAGATGCGGCTGATGTAATGGCGCATTTCACAGATTTGGGTGAAACGGCTTATGAACTCGGCGTTGTTACCGAGCAAGAAGGAATTCAGATTAAAGGTTTTGGTGGACGCAGATGAAAAAAATAGCAGTGTTTGCCTCAGGCAGCGGCAGTAATTTTCAAGCGATCATCAATGTGATTCGAGAAGGGCTGCTGCCGGCTGAAATTTCCCTGTTAGTTTGTGACCAACCCGGAGCCTTTGCGATTGAAAGAGCAAAAGCAAATCAAATTCCTTGTTTTATTTTTTGCGCAAAAGATTATCCCAGTAAGGCAGATTATGAAACAGAAATCGTTGCACTGTTAAAGGATGTTGACTTAATTGTCCTTGCCGGTTATATGCGGTTGGTTGGGCCAACTCTGTTAAAAGAGTATGAAGGGCGAATTGTGAATATCCATCCATCATTGCTGCCCGCTTTTCCCGGAAAGGATGCGATTGGTCAGGCATTAGCTGCAAAAGCAAATTGGACCGGTGTGACGATTCATTTCGTTGATGAAGGCATGGACACTGGCCCCGTCATTGTCCAAGAGCGAATCCGGATCGAGGAAAATGAAACAAGAGAAAGCTTACAAAAGAAAATTCAACTCACCGAACACAAGCTATATCCATCTATCTTACACATGTTGTTAACACAAGGAGTGGTTATAAATGACGAAAAAGCGTGCACTTATTAGTGTTTCTGACAAAAGTGGTGTCAGTGAATTTGCAAGGGAATTAGTGAATCTTGGCTTTGAAATTATTTCTACCGGCGGCACGAAAAAAATGCTGCAGGAGCAAGGCATTGCCGTACTTGGCGTTAGTAATGTTACTGGATTTCCGGAAATTTTAGAGGGACGGGTAAAAACTCTGAATCCATATATTCATGGAGGATTGCTGGCAAAACAGGATGATTTAGAGCATCAAAAGCAGCTCAGTGAACATGGGATTGAGCCGATCCAGCTTGTGTGTGTGAATCTCTATCCATTTCAGCAAACCATTGAAAAACCAGACGTAACTGTAGCGGATGCCATCGAGAATATCGATATCGGCGGCCCAACCATGCTCCGTGCTTCCGCGAAAAATCATCAATATGTAACAGTTGTTGTTGATCCGGCTGACTATCAAACTGTGCTTGCAGAATTAGCAGCGGATGGCGCAACAATGCTTGAAACAAGGAGAAAGCTTGCGGCCAAGGTGTTCCGCCACACTGCAGCCTATGATGCCCTTATTGCAGGATACATGACAGACCTTACTCAGGAAGAAACACCGGAAAAATTAACGGTTACATATGAATTAAAGCAGACGTTACGATACGGAGAAAATCCGCATCAACAGGCCGCTTTTTATAAAAAACCGCTTGGCTCTACGTTCTCTATTGCCTATGCGGAGCAGCTTCATGGCAAAGAACTTTCGTACAACAACATCAATGATGCAGATGCAGCACTGCAAATTGTGAAGGAATTTTCAGAACCGGCTGCTGTGGCGGTGAAGCATATGAATCCTTGCGGTGTTGGCACCGGTAAATCAGGATTTGATGCTTTTACAAAGGCGTTTGCCGCAGACCCCGTGTCAATTTTTGGCGGTATTATTGCTTTTAATCGTGAAGTGGATGCGGAAACTGCAGCTAAACTCCATGAAATTTTCTTAGAAATCATTATTGCACCGTCTTTCTCGGATGAAGCGTTAGCGATTTTAACGGGGAAAAAGAATCTGCGTTTGCTTACAATTTCGTTTAATGAAACAAAAAAGGCAGAAAGAAAAATGACAACCATTGAAGGTGGATTGCTCGCTCAAGAACAAGACCGCTATTCACTGGCGGATGCTGAGGTTACGATTCCGACAAAGAGACAGCCGACAGATGCAGAGTGGGAAGCGTTGAAGCTGGGCTGGAAAGTTGTGAAGCATGTAAAATCGAATGCAATTGTGGTTACTAGTGAAGACATGACGCTAGGAATTGGTGCCGGTCAAATGAACCGAGTTGGTTCCGCTGAAATTGCATTGAAACAGGCGGGTGCAAAAGCAGAAGGTGCAGCACTTGCTTCTGATGCCTTCTTCCCGATGGACGATACCGTGGAAGCAGCGGCAAAAGCAGGAATTACGGCAATCATTCAGCCAGGCGGCTCAATAAAAGATGCGGATTCGATCAAAAAAGCTGACGAATACGGAATTGCCATGGTATTTACAGGCGTTAGACACTTTAAACATTAAATGAGGTGTAATGGATGAAGGTACTAATCATTGGCCGCGGCGGGAGAGAGCATGCCATCTGTCAAAAGGTAAGCGAGAGCACGTTTGTGGAAAAAGTATTTGTCGCTCCAGGGAATGCCGGCATGACTGATGTGGCAGTTTGTGTTCCATTTGAGGAGTCACAGCACGAGCGATTAATCGAGTTTGCGAAAGAACAAGGTGTGGGCTTAACGATTATCGGGCCGGAAGTTCCTTTGTTAGAGGGGCTTGCTGATAAATTTGAAGAGGCGGGATTGGCGGTGTTCGGTCCGCGAAAAGCTGCCGCTGAGATTGAAGGAAGCAAATCTTTTGCGAAAGAACTGATGAAAAAATATCAGATTCCAACTGCTGATTATGCTGTGTTTACCGCGTATGAAGAGGCACGTCAATATGTGGAGGAAAAAGGCGCGCCTATTGTGATTAAGGCAGATGGGTTAGCTGCTGGGAAAGGTGTAGTAGTTGCTTTTACAAAAGAGGAAGCATTTACGGCCTTGGAAGATATGCTTGTAGGAGCGAAATTTGGGAGCGCCTCTTCCTGCGTCGTCATTGAGGAATTTTTAAGCGGTGAGGAATTTTCATTAATGGCATTTGTGAATGGGGAAGTCGTCGTACCACTGGAAATCGCCCAGGATCATAAACGGGCATTTGATGGCGACCAAGGTCCGAATACTGGCGGAATGGGTGCCTATTCACCGGTTCCGCAAATTGGCTCGGAAGCTGTTCAGGAGGCGGTCAGTACGGTCCTAATACCTGCGGCAAAAGCGATGGTGGAAGAGGATCGGAGCTTTTGCGGGATATTATATGCAGGTCTGATTAAAACGGCTGACGGGCCAAAGGTCATTGAATTTAATGCCCGTTTTGGTGACCCGGAAACACAGGTTATTTTGCCAAGGCTAAAGTCTGATTTGGTTTCAGTGATTTTAGAGCTGTTGAATGGAAAAGCCCCAGAGCTTGAGTGGGATCCGCAGCCGATGGTCGGTGTTGTTGTGGCTGCAAAAGGGTACCCGGAGGCTTATGAAAAGGGTGCAGTGCTGACAGGATTAGCGGAGTTATCGGAGGATGTTTCTGTTTTTCATGCTGGTACGTCTGTGAATGCTAAAGGGGAGTTTATCACGGCCGGCGGCAGGGTGCTTCTTGTGGGAGCGAAAGCCACCAACTTGATGGAAGCTCAAGAAAAGGTGTACAGCGAGCTGGAGAAGTTAACTTGTGATGGCGTTTTTTATCGAAAGGATATTGGGGCGAAGGCGATTCTTTCTGCTGTTAGGTAAAAGGGAAAAGTATCCTTCATTAAAAAGATGAAGGACACTTTTGTAGTTTTTTAGAGAAATGGTCTTCATAAACGGAATGAAGACCATTTCGCTGGTTTTTTAAAGAGAAACGGTCTTCATAAGCGAGATGAAGACCATTTTGCTGGTTTTTTAAAGAGAAACGGTCTTCATAAGCAGGATGAAGACCGTTTTGCTGGTTTTTCAAAGAAAAATGTCCTTCATAAGCCCGATGAAGGACACTTTAGCAGATTTTCAAAAAGATTTGTCCTTCATCATTTAGTATACTTTCACCGTTAAGACGGATTATAAGGCACAACCGAATCCCCATCCATATTGGTCAGCCCTTCCATCCCGTCCATGGAATCCGTTGTTTGGTTATGCTCCTGAATCATGTCCTGGCATCTTTCACATAATGCCGTTAAAGGGCAATAACGGACAATCCCCTCAGCAACCTTCATCGCGCCGCATAATGCAGCAAACAAATAAGAATCCCTCCATGGATGCTTGACAAGCTTCGAGGTGCTCCAAGCAAGAATCGTCAACCCAAAGGTAATGCGAATCATTGCGTTTAAAATCCCGATATTTGGTTTAATGTTCAAATTGTTCACTCCTTCACAAAATTTTTACAATATTTATCAATTCTTTACTGCTTTAAATAGTAAAATATGATACTATAGTATCTAAAGAAAATTTTTGTAAGGGCTTTCTTTGTTGTTAATTCAACTTATTATTATATAGATAGTTTTTTTTAGGGAGGGACATGGTATGCTGGAACAACGCTACCGCTGGAAAAATAAACATTTACGCATGCATGTATCCGTTTTGGATGGAAAAACATCTCCAACCATTTTGTTAAAAAATGCCTTGTATTTAAATCAGACATTTCGTAAATGGATGAGAGCGAATATTTGGATTTATGAAGATCGGATTGTTTATGTTGGCGAGAACTTACCTCCAAATATGGAAACATGTGAAATCATTGATTGCACAAATGAAATTCTTGTCCCTGGATACATCGAACCGCATGCACATCCATTTCAATTATATAATCCCCTATCATTGGCGGCCTATGCATCTCAATTTGGGACAACGACGTTAATTAATGACAACATGGCGCTGATATTAAATTTGAAAAAGAGGGAAGCGTTTTCATTATTAAGGGATCTTCGTTCTATCCCCACAACGATGTTTTGGTGGAGCCGATTTGATTCACAAACGGAAATTCTGAATGAAGAAGAAATTTTTTCGCATAGTAATGTTAAAGCGTGGCTCGAGCACGATGCGGTTCTGCAGGGTGGAGAATTAACGGGCTGGCCAAAACTGCTTGATGGCGATGATATGATGCTTCATTGGATTCAAGAAGCCAAACGAATGCGCAAGCAAATTGAAGGACATTTTCCTGGTGCATCGGAAAAAACCTTAGCGAAAATGATGCTTTTAGGTGCGGATTGTGATCATGAAGCGATGACAGGTGAAGAAGTTTATAACCGTCTCATGCAAGGCTATATGGTGTCACTTCGCTATTCTTCGATCCGCCCTGATTTGCCGCAAATTTTGGACGATATGAAGCGTCTAGGCATCGAGGCATATGATAGATTACTATTTAATACCGATGGTTCATCGTCAACATTTTATGAGCAAGGGATGAACGATCAAATGATCCGGATCGCCATTGAAAAAGGTGTTCCTGTCATTGATGCCTATAATATGGCAACCGTAAATATTGCCAGATACTACAATATCGATCATTTACATGGTAATATTGCCACTGGACGCGTCGCAAATATTAACTTTTTATCAAGCATTGAAAATCCAACGCCGGTCTCTGTTTTGGCAAAGGGAAAATGGGTAAAGCGCGACGGTGTGAAGGTGGACGATGCGTATGCCTCGATTAATTGGGATCAATATGGGCTTAAACCAATGGAAATGGATTGGGATTTATCCATGGATGATTTACAATTTTCGATGCCGTTTGGGATTAAGATGGAAAACTCCGTCATCACAAAACCATATTCGATTGCCATTGATGCTTCAGGAGATGAATTACCGTCGAATCATGATGAATGCTTTTTTACCTTGATAGATCGAAATGGAAATTGGCGAATCAATACCTTATTGAAGGGTTTCGCAAAAACCTTGCCGGCATTGGCCAGTTCCTATTCCAACACAGGTGATATTATTTTAATCGGAAAAGACAAACAGGATATGCTCCATGCTTTTAATAGAATGAAAGAATTAGGCGGGGGCATTGTCATGGTGGAGAATGCCGAAATCGTATGTGAGGTGCCTTTACATTTAAACGGAATTATGTCAGACCTCCCTGTGGAAAAATTAATCGAGCAAGAAAAAAGACTTTTGGTTGAGTTGGAAGAACGGGGCTATAAATTTTCAGATCCTATTTATAGCCTTGCCTTTTTCTCTGCCACTCATTTGCCATATATTCGTATAACTCAGCAGGGAATGTACGATGTTATGAATAAAACAGTACTCTTTCCGTCAATAATGCGTTAAACTGTAAGTAAGTAAAGAGTTAAAGCGTGAAAGTGTTTTGCATCTTGGTCGTGAAATTGGGGTGTTCATATAATGAAAAAATGGGCTGTTGCCGTGGCAGCTATCGCTTTATTGTTCTCTGGATGCAGTAATAAAGAAAAAGCTAATGAGCCAGTAAAGAAGGAAAAAGTGGTTGAAAAGGTTGTGGAAAAAGAAGTAGAGAAGCCGGAATTCCCATATTATTTTCCACTAACAGGAGTTGGCTCGCAAACAAGTACAGAAGAAAGAGCCATCGCAGTTATGGTCAATAACCACCCTAAAGCAAGGCCGCAATCAGGCTTGAATAAGGCCGACATTGTCTACGAAGTCCTTGCAGAAGGTGATATCACCCGCTTCCTTGCTGTTTTTCAAAGTGAAAAGCCCGCGAATATCGGACCGGTTCGGAGTGCACGGGACTATTATATCGAGTTAGCCAAGGGCCTGGGTGCTCTTTATGTTGCCCATGGCTATAGCCCTGAGGCAAAAGAAATGCTCGACAGCAATTATATCGATAATATAAACGGGATGGTCTATGATGGTACGTTATTTAAACGATCAAGTGCGCGAAAAGCACCTCATAACTCCTATATTACGTATGAAAATGTTTTAAAAGGGGCGGAGCAAAAAAAGTATTCGATGGAAAAGAGCCCGCCAAGCTTCACTTTTTTAACTGATGAAGAAAGCAAAAATATTGCCGGTAACGAGGCAAAATCCGTGAGTATAACCTATTCAGCGGACGGCATATCGAATTCGAAATACCAGTTTGATGCAGCACAGGGAAAATACACAAGATTCTCCAGCGGGGAACAAACAGTGGACTTAGAGACCGGCGAACCGATATTGCTGGATAATATTTTTATTATCGAAGCCGTGCACAAATTAATTGATTCATACGGCCGCCGCGATATAGATTTACAATCAGGCGGTAAAGGCTACCTAGTGCAAATGGGTAAAGTGAACGAAGTGAACTGGGAGAATAAAAATGGCCGGATTGTTCCGATAAAGGACGGAGAAGAGGTAAAATTAGTTCAAGGCAGAACATGGGTAAATGTTGTTCCGACAAATCCTGGGCTGCAAGGCAGCGTTTCATTTAATGTTGAATAAATTTCCCCGTACTATCGGGCAGCTGGTTGAAAATTTTACTTTATTTAAATTAAAGGGGTAAAAAATATGCAAATCAATAAATTACGAGGCAAAGAACTCGATCAATTATTTCAAGCTGTTCTTTCACTAAAGGATTTGGAAGAATGCTATCGCTTTTTTGATGATTTATGCACCATCAATGAAATTCAATCGTTATCACAGCGCCTGGATGTAGCAAGAATGCTTCGCGAAGGTAACACATATCATAAAATCGAAACAGAAACAGGGGCAAGCACGGCGACCATTTCACGTGTAAAACGCTGTTTAAACTTTGGAAACGATACGTATGAAATGGTGCTTGAGCGCATTAAAGAAGAAAACAGTTCAGTTTCAGAGGAATAAGAAAAGCGAACGCAATGAATCGAACCGGAGAGGCCACTCTTCGGTTTTTTCCTTTTGTCTGGATATGATTTCTATATTTAGATTCATTGTTTTATTTTTTTATCGTTTCTTCAAATGTTATAATGGTGAAATGGACTATAGGTGGGAGGATTCTTTCGATGTATGATTTTCGCGAGTGGCGGCATGTGTTTAAACTCGATCCAAATAAAGAAATAACAGACGATCAATTAGAAAAAATCTGTGAATCAGGGACAGATGCGGTAATTGTAGGCGGAACGGACGGGGTGACACTTGAAAACGTCCTTGACCTAATGGCCAGAGTTCGCCGTTATACAGTTCCGTGTGTCCTTGAAGTATCAAGCATTGAGACCGTTACACCTGGATTTGACCTTTATTTTATCCCAACGATTTTAAATAGCGATGATACAAAGTGGATTACGGGGCTGCACCATCAGGCCGTAAAGGAATTTGGCGAGATCATGAATTGGGAAGAATTCGCCATGGAAGGCTATTGTATCTTAAACGAGGATTGCAAGGCAGCGCAATTAACGTCAGCCAATGCAAAATTGACAATCGATGACGTTAAGGCCTATGCGCTGATGGCTGAAAAAATGTTTCAGCTGCCGATTTTTTATTTAGAATATAGCGGTAAATATGGGGATCCAGCATTAGTAGCTGATGTGAGACAGGTGCTTGAAAAAACAACCCTTTTTTACGGCGGCGGTATAGCAACCATTGAACAAGCTTCAGAAATGGCCAAGCATGCCGATGTGATTGTCGTTGGAAATGTTATTTATGAAGATTTTGATCGAGCCTTAGAAACAATTAAATCGGTTAGATAGAATTTGCTTCAGCAGGAAAAGAACGGTAAAATAAAAATAAGAACAAATGTTTGTAAATGGTGGTGGAAAAAATGCAATTTTTAACAGATAAGCTTTTAAACGGACTGAACCCGGAACAGCAAAGTGCTGTAAAAGCAACAGATGGCCCGCTTCTATTGATGGCGGGCGCCGGAAGTGGAAAAACAAGAGTATTAACACACCGAATTGCTTACTTAATAGTGGAAAAACGTGTAAACCCTTATAACATTTTAGCGATTACGTTTACAAACAAGGCAGCTCGAGAAATGAAGGAACGGATCAGCAGAATGATGGGCGGGGCTGCCGATGAAATTTGGATTTCCACATTTCACTCGATGTGTGTACGGATTTTGCGCCGGGATATCGACCGGATGGGCTTCAATCGAAATTTTACGATTCTGGATACAACCGACCAGCAATCGGTGATTAAAGGAATCCTCAAGGACAAAAATCTCGATCCGAAGAAGAATGACCCACGGGCCATTTTGGGATCGATCAGCTCAGCTAAGAACGAATTAATTACTCCTGAAGAATATGCGAAAACCGCCGGTGGTTATTTTGAACAAACAGTTAGTGAAGTTTACACGGAATATCAAAAGCGGTTACGGAAAAATCAAGCACTTGATTTCGATGATTTAATCATGATGACGATTCAATTGTTCCAACGGGTACCGGAAGTCCTCGAATTTTATCAACGCAAATTTCAATATATTCATGTTGATGAGTATCAGGATAGTGCGACACGTTGCTAACTGAAAAGGTTAGCCACTAGATTAATTCTAGGAGAACTGAGAATCTGAAGAGTCGAATGATGGGGTAACGCCCTGAAAGGCTCGCCTAATCCTCCGAATAGCGTTCGGGTGGTGCAAAACACCTGAGGGTTATAAGCTCGGTGAAGTCGGTTGAAGGTCATCCTAACGTAAAGTCGAGGAAAACTCTCTGGAGGCAGAGGGTATGGCTGATAGACCGGGGTTCTACAAAATATCTATGATGAGAATGTAGATGAAACAACCATCTATGGACAAAATTCCGAATGTACGGCTCTAGAGGTATAGCTATTCGAAATGGATAGTCCTTCATGTAAGGGTTAGTGAGGTAGAGTAAGATTTGTCTTTATGAAATACCTTATGGTGTTACAGGCACCATCCAGCTAACAGGGCTAGAGGAATCATCTAAGGGTATATGTATAGATAGGATTCTTGGAACGTGGTAAGCCGATAACGTGGAGAGTTTGCACTCGGTGAAGCGGTGTTAGGAAAGCATTCTAAATGTATAACTAACTTTATATCGGTGAAGGTGGTGGCACAGTACCTTTGAAGCTGTGATAACAAGCAGTGGAGGGATAGCCACTAGTCAACTAATAGAAGACGGACATTTAATACACAGAAATCAGGTTCGGGTATGACTAAGAGAAGTGAAAGCTGAAATTTACAAATCGCTTAGGTTTGTAAATGAGGTGAGTAATTGACTGATTCCAAAACAAAACCGAAGAAGTTTAAACGGCAAAAGCTGAGAAATAATGAATATTACAACACGCAAAATATGTTCGACAATCTTTACAAGTTAAGTTCAGACGGAAAGGTTTTTAACAGCCTCTATGACCTAGTAGTCCATCCTGCTAATGTTAAACTTGCCTTTCGAAACATTAAGAAGAATCAAGGCAGCAAAACGGCTGGAGTAAACCAAAACACCATCTTTGAAGTGGGCCTTAGAAGTCCTGAAACACTTGTGAAGTATGTTAAAAACAGACTTGAGGATTTTAAACCTCATATAGTTAGACGTAAGGAAATTCCAAAACCTAATGGTGGAGTTAGACCGCTCGGAATACCAACAATCGAAGATAGACTTATTCAGCAGTGTCTTAAACAGGTACTAGAGCCTATATGCGAAGCTAAGTTTCACAAACATAGTTATGGTTTCCGACCTAACCGCGGAACACTGCACGCATTTTCAAGAGCGGTCACACTAGCTAATATAAACAAGCTGCACTATGTTGTAGATGTTGATATTAAAGGCTTCTTTGATAACGTTGACCACGGAAAACTACTAAAACAACTCTGGTCATTAGGAATTAGGGATAAACGAATACTATCGATAATAAGTAAACTTCTCAAAGCTGAAATCAAGGGAATAGGGATACCGACAAAAGGTACTCCGCAGGGTGGAATTATTTCGCCACTCCTTTCAAACGTGGTTTTGAATGAATTTGATTGGTGGATTAGTAACCAGTGGGAAACATTTGAGACCGTGCGGGATTATGTAAGGTACCGTGTAATTGGAAGTAAGATGCGGAAAGACCAATCAATGAAGTACAGAGAGCTTAAACGTACTTCAAAATTGAAGGAAATGTTTATTGTCAGATACGCAGATGACTTTAAAATTTTCTGTCGAGACCATAAATCAGCATTTACTGTATTTGAAGCAGTAAAGAAATGGTTAAAAGAGAGATTAGGCTTAGAGATTAGTCACGAAAAGTCGAAAGTAGTAAACTTACGAAAAAACTATTCTGAGTTCCTTGGATTCAAATTCAAGGTGATTCCAAAAGGTAAAAAGGCTGTTGTAAAATCGCAAATATCGGATAAAGCCAAACGAAAAACAGTTGAAAAGATTAAGACCAAGTTAAAGAGTATACACAGGCTGCAAAAAAAAGCCGAAGTAACAAAGCTTAACTCTACAATTCTTGGCTCCCACAACTACTATCGACAGGCAACCGAAGCGGTCAAAGATTTCAGCGAAATTGCATACTCGGTCAAACGAATCCTGTACAACAAATTAAAGAAGGTTAAAAGCAAAAATGGTGTGGTAACGAAATATCATCAAATTGCTTACAACGATTATCTTGGAAAGAAGAAAATCTTTGCTTGTGGGTTGGCCCTATTTCCAATAGATGGGGTGAAACACAAGAAACCAATAAACTTCACTCAAGAGAAAAACAGTTATACTGCAGAAGGAAGAGTCTTGATTCATAGCAATCAGGAAGCCGTTCCACCCTTTATGGTTCACTATCTGATGGAAAATCCAATAAAGTCCGAAAGTATGGAGTACAATGATAATCGATTATCTAAGTACATCGCACAATTAGGAAAATGTGGAATCACGGGCAGTGAATTGGAGATAGGCAATATGGAACTTCACCATAAGGAACCAAAATCAAAAGGTGGAACAGACACTTATCAAAATTTATTGTTCATCACAAAAGATGTTCATAAATTAATTCACGCAGTCAATGACAAAACCATTAAGAAATATTTATCAATACTAAATCTTAATGAGGAAAAACTGAGTAAAGTTAACGACCTTCGTAAACGTGTTGGGAACTGTGTAATAAATAATGTAACGAGCTAGTAGTTGATGGGGTGCCGTATGAGGTGAAAGTCTCACGTACGGTACTAAGCGGGGGAAAAGACGGAGATAACTTCAAACTCTTACCTATCGCAACCCAACAGAGCGCAGTATATGTTAGTTAAATTGCTGGCGAATCGTTTTCAAAATCTTTGTGTTGTCGGGGATTCCGATCAGTCGATTTACAAATGGCGCGGCGCCGATATTGCCAATATTCTTTCGTTTGAAAAAGACTATCCGAGGGCGGAGGTAATTCTTCTCGAGCAGAACTACCGCTCGACAAAACGCATTCTGCTTGCGGCCAATAAAGTGATTGAAAACAACATGAACCGTAAGGCGAAAAATCTTTGGACAGAAAACCCTGAAGGAAATAAACTAGTTTACTATCGTGCTGACAGTGAGCAGGGCGAAGCCCAATTTGTTGCCGGAAAGATTAAGGAATTAACCCGAGACGGCAAAAAACTTTCAGATATTGCAATCCTTTATCGCACAAACGCACAATCCCGTGTTATGGAGGAAGTTTTACTTAAATCGAATATCGAATACGCCATTGTTGGCGGCATTAAGTTCTATGACAGGAAAGAAATCAAGGATATGCTTGCGTATTTGCGTTTGATTTCCAATCCGGACGATGACATCAGCTTGCAGCGTGTGATCAATGTTCCGAAACGCGGAATTGGCTCAACCTCGCTTGATAAAATCGCTAATTTTGCTGTAATGCATGATATTTCCTTATACCAGGCATTGGACTCGATTGAATTAATCGGCCTAAGTCCGAAAATCACAAAAGCAGCACGAGAATTCCGCGATTTAATTCGCAATTATACGAATATGCAAGAGTTCCTTTCCGTAACAGAGCTCGTAGAAGAAGTTCTGGAAAAGACGGGTTATCGGGAAATGCTTAAGGCAGAGAAGTCATTGGAAGCCCAAAGCCGCTTAGAAAACCTTGAGGAATTATTATCGGTAACGAAAAACTTTGAAGAATCAAGTGAAGATAAGACCTTAGTGGCCTTCTTAACGGATCTAGCACTTGTTGCGGATATTGATTCGCTTGATGAAGATGGGGAAAAGATCGATTCAATCACCTTAATGACCTTGCACTCGGCAAAAGGATTGGAATTCCCGGTTGTCTTCTTGATAGGTCTCGAAGAAGGAGTCTTTCCACACAGCAGATCCCTAATGGAAGAAACAGAAATGGAAGAAGAACGCAGGTTGGCCTATGTCGGCATTACCAGGGCAGAGCAGAATTTATTTATCACAAATGCGCAAATGAGAACCTTGTTTGGGAGAACCAATATGAATCCGGCATCAAGGTTTATCGCTGAAATCCCGGAGGACCTAATCGAAGGCGTGGAACCGGAGAAACGAATGAATACCCCATTTGGTTCTGGCGGAAGAACATTTGGATCTTCTGGAACTGCTTTTGGTTCCTCTAGAAGCTCTTTCGGCACTCCAGCTGCACCAAGAAAACCGGTGATGCGTCCAGTTTCAGCCGCTTCCGGCGGGGAAGAACTCGGCTGGAAGGTTGGCGATAAAGCGGCACACGGTAAATGGGGAATCGGAACCGTCGTAAGTGTAAAAGGCCAAGGAGAAGGAACTGAGCTTGATATTGCCTTCCCGAGCCCTGTTGGGATTAAACGCTTATTGGCGAAATTTGCCCCTATTAAAAAGGCATAATATAGTTAAGGTTTTATTGCCCGTTAATACGGGAAAAAAGCGCGCTCTCTAGCGCGGGGATTACCTAATGAAAGGGCTGGATATATGGACCTTCAAATCGCTGAGCAAAAAATCAATGAAATCAGAAGCCTATTAAATCAATATGGCTATGAATATTATGTGTTAGACAACCCATCTGTCCCGGATGCGGAGTATGATCAGCTCATGCATGAGCTTTTAGAGCTAGAGGAAAAGTTCCCACAGCTAAAAACTTCGGATTCCCCCTCGGTCCGTGTTGGCGGTGCGGTGCTTGATCTGTTTGAAAAGGTCGAGCATCGTACACCAATGTTAAGTTTGGGTAATGCCTTTAACGAACTAGATTTAAGGGATTTCGATCGTCGAGTTCGACAAGCTGTAGGGGATAACGTTTCCTATGTTTGTGAGTTGAAAATTGATGGCCTTGCCGTTTCATTAAGGTATGAGGATGGATTGTTTGTTCAAGGCGCGACCCGTGGTGATGGAACAATCGGTGAAGATATTACCGCAAATTTAAAAACAATCAAATCCATCCCCCTTCGCTTACGGGAAAATGTTTCCTTAGAGGTTCGAGGCGAGGCCTACATGCCAAAACGCTCGTTTGAAGCATTGAATAAAGCGAGAGAAGAGCGAGGCGAGGATCTGTTTGCCAACCCAAGAAATGCAGCTGCCGGATCGCTCAGGCAACTTGACCCGAAAATTGCTGCATCGAGAAGGCTGGATGTCTTTTTATACGGGATTGGCAACACTGGAGCAAGCGGAGTTATCTCCCATAGTGAAGGCCTTAATTTCTTGGACCATCTCAGTTTTAAAACGAATAAAGAGCGGAGAAAATGCGCAACGATTGACGATGTCATTTCGTTTGTGAATGGCTGGGTTGAAAAGCGTCCGCATCTACCATATGAAATTGATGGAATTGTAATCAAAGTCGATTCCTTAGAGCAGCAGGCGGAACTTGGCACAACGGCAAAAAGCCCGCGCTGGGCTATTGCGTATAAGTTTCCGGCTGAAGAAGTAGTCACAACTCTTATAGACATCGAATTAAGTGTTGGAAGAACAGGAGTGGTTACACCAACGGCACTGTTAGAACCTGTAAAAGTTGCGGGTTCAACCGTACAGCGTGCATCCTTGCATAACGAAGATTTAATCCGTGAAAAGGATATTAAAATTGGAGATAAAGTTGTCGTTAAGAAGGCTGGCGATATCATTCCGGAAGTAGTCAATGTTCTCGCAGATCAACGGACAGGTGACGAAGTTGATTTCCATATGCCAACACATTGTCCTGAGTGTGAGAGTGAGCTTGTCCGACTCGAAGGTGAAGTTGCATTAAGGTGTATTAATCCGAAATGTCCCGCACAAATTCGTGAAGGCCTGATTCACTTTGTCTCACGCGATGCCATGAACATTGATGGTCTTGGGGAAAAGGTTATCAGCCAGCTTTTTGCTGAAAAATTAATAAGTGATGTAGCAGATATTTATAAGCTTACCCGTGAACAGCTGTTAGCCCTTGAAAGAATGGGGGAAAAATCTGTTTCCAATCTTATAAAGGCAATTGAAATTTCAAAAAGTAATTCCCTTGAAAAGCTGTTATTTGGTCTTGGAATACGTCATGTTGGAGCAAAGGCGGCAAAAACGTTAGCACAACAATTTTTCACCATGGAAAAACTAGCTGAAGCTTCTAAAGAGGATTTAATTGCAGTCAATGAAATCGGTGATAAAATGGCCGATTCCATCGTTGCCTTTTTTGAACAAGAGGAAGCGAAAGAGCTAATCATAGAGCTAGTCACTGTCGGAGTAAATATGGAATATAAAGGGGCGAAGCCCGTTTCCGCTGAAGAATCCGATTCGGTTTTTGCTGGGAAAACAGTTGTCCTTACAGGAAAGCTCGCGCAATTATCCCGTAATGAAGCAAAGGATAAAATTGAAGCGCTTGGCGGCAATGTAGCTGGCAGCGTAAGTAAGAAAACACATCTCGTCATCGCGGGAGAAGATGCGGGTTCCAAGTTAACGAAGGCACAAGAACTGGGTATTGAAGTGTGGGACGAGGAGAAGCTTTTAGTAGAATTAAATAAATAAGAGGTGTATCGACGTGAGAAAGTTCTCATTGCTTGCTCTCTCCCTTGTTTTTTTGCTGAGTGCCTGTGCACCGAACTTCCAAAAGCAAAATGAAGCTGTCCAAACAAAGGAGAAAGTAAAAGGGAAGGCGATTATCCCTAAATATAATATATCGGAAAAGTATTACCGAACCATTTTGCCATTTCAACCAGGGGAAGCGCGTGGAATGGTCGTCAATAATATCAATACAAGATATGACTTAAATGAGTTTGAAATGGGATTAATGAGAATTGCCCAGAATAGCTTTGATACAGAAAAATATTTTTTTCGCGAAGGTCAGGAAGTTAAAGGAAAGACCGTTAGGCAGTGGTTAAACCGCCAATATACCGATGAACAGTTAAAGGAAAAAAATATAAAGGCGGAAGATAATATTGGATTAAACCCTGTTGATACGGGTGCGGCTGGCACTGAACCAACGAGCCCCATCTATCTCGCTCATATTTTAGAACATGACTATTTAACAAAAGATGATAAGGGAAATGTAGCACTCGCAGGCGTCACGTTTGGTCTTGCCTTGAATTCAATCTATTATTATAAATTAACACCGGGTGGAGATACTTTCGAGAAAAAGATTGATTTTGCTGACATGGAAAAGGAAGGCAAAAAACTGGCGGAAGAAGTGGTAAAACGAGCGCGTAATATAAAAAGTTTGAAAGATGTGCCAATTACGATTGCTTTGTTTGAACAAGAAAGTAAATCGTCTGTGACACCAGGCAGATTTTTTGCTTATACCACTGTTGATCAAGGGAATTCCAATTTAAATAATTGGGAAAAGGTAGATGAAAAATACTATTTATTCCCCTCAACTGATGCCACAAATGATCACCGCGATGATACGATTGCGTTCCTAAACTTTAAACAGGACGTAGAAGAATATTTTCCAAACTTTAATGGTGTCATTGGCAGAGCATTTTACACAGGGGATCAGCTTCAGGAATTAAACATCACCATTCCTATCCAATTCTATGGGAAAACAGAGGGAATTGGTTTTACCCAATATGTGACAGGCTTAGTAATGGAACATTTTCCTAAGTATCTTTCTGTTTCGGTAAGTGTGACCTCTGTTGATGGCCCAGAAGCACTAATTGTTCGAAAAGCAAATGAAAATGAACCATTTGTTTATATTTATCAATAAGATTCGGCTGGTGCCGGGTCTTTTTTTTATATAAATTGCACTTCGGAAAATGTCCGGCTCCAAAAACGGGGCTTGCGCTTTTCTTAAAAGATAAAAAGTATAAATTTCGACTTTGGGAATTGTCCAGCTCCAGCCCCCTAGCGGCTAGTGTCCTTCGCTCTCCGCCCTACGATAAGTCAACATCGAATCGCCTCCGGCTCTTCGTGTTTCCTTTATCTCAGTTGGAGCGCTCCAGGCCATACGCCGCTGACCAGGGGGCTTGCGCTTTTCTTATTTGATACTCGCAAATGATTCATGTAAAATGGACTTTGGATGTAAACGTTTTTAATACATAGGAGGGGTTTAGAAATGATACAACCTTACAAGCATGAACCATTTACGGATTTTACGATTGAAGAAAACCGTCAGGCCTATCTTAAAGCGTTAGAAACTGTAGAAGGTTATTTAGGTCAAGATTACGATCTTGTGATCGGCGGAGAAAAAATTACAACTGAAGATAAAATCGTTTCCTATAATCCATCAAATACAGAAGAAGTTATTGGCCGTGTTTCAAAAGCAAACCAGGAGCTTGCTGAAAAGGCAATGCAAGCAGCTGTTCAAGCATTCCAAACATGGAAGAAAACGAAACCGGAAATCCGTGCTGATGTGCTTTTTAAAGCAGCGTCGATTATTCGCCGCCGCAAGCATGAATTTTCAGCGTTAATGACAAAAGAGGCAGGCAAGCCATGGAGAGAAGCAGATGCTGATACAGCAGAAGGTATTGACTTCCTTGAATACTATGGCCGCCAAATGCTGGCACTAAAAGATGGCGTACCAGTACAAAGCCGTCCAAATGAATTTAATCGTTATGACTATATACCGCTTGGTGTGGGTATTATTATTTCACCATGGAACTTCCCGTTTGCCATTATGGCAGGAACAGCAGTAGCGGCGATTGTGTCCGGTAATACGGTCCTATTAAAGCCAGCGTCAACAACACCGATTATTGCAGCAAAATTTGTTGAAGTAATGGAGGAAGCGGGTCTTCCAAAAGGCGTGTTGAACTTTGTACCGGGAAGCGGTTCAGAAGTAGGCGACTATTTAGTAGACCATAAAGATACTCGTTTCATCAGCTTCACAGGTTCTCGTGATGTGGGACTTCGTATTTTCGAACGATCTTCTAAAGTGAACCCTGGACAAGTGTGGATGAAACGGTTGATTGCAGAAATGGGCGGTAAAGATACGATTGTCGTCGACAGTGAAGCAGATCTTGAGCTTGCAGCACAATCCATCGTTGCCGGTGCATTTGGCTTTTCCGGTCAAAAATGCTCTGCCTGTTCTCGTGCCGTCATTGTGGAAGATGTCTATGACCAAGTGTTAAACCGAGCAGTGGAATTAACCAATCAATTAACTGTCGGTGACCCAACAGAGCAAAGTATCTTCATGGGCCCGGTTAACGACAATAATGCATTTAAGAAAATTATGGAATACATTGAAATTGGTAAGGGCGAAGGCAAGCTAATGACTGGCGGTGAAGGCGATAATTCTAAAGGCTACTTCATTAAACCAACGATTATTGCTGACCTTGCTCCAACAGCCCGCATTATGCAAGAAGAAATCTTTGGGCCTGTTGTAGGTTTCACAAAAGCAAAAGATTTCACTGAAGCAATCGAAATTGCCAACAATACTGAGTATGGTTTAACAGGTGCTGTTATCACGAAAAACCGTGCGCACCAAGAACAAGCACGTGAAGATTTCCATGTTGGGAACCTTTACTTCAACCGTTCTTGTACTGGAGCGATCGTTGGCTACCAGCCATTCGGCGGCTTCAACATGTCCGGAACAGACTCAAAAGCAGGCGGTCCTGACTACTTATTGCTTCACATGCAGGCGAAAACAACTTCAGAAATGTATTAATTATTTGTATTTTAAAACCCCTTCTCGGATGAGGAGGGGTTTACTTGTGCTTGTGAGACGCAAATCTGGAGGGTATTGGCTTCAAAACTTGAAGTGAATTTGAGAAATTTGCATTCAATAGAGGGTATTGGCTCCAAAACTCAAAGTGAATTTGGGGAAAGTGCATCCAATAGAGGGTATTGGCATCAAAACTCGAAGCGAGTTTGGGAAAAATGCATCCAATACCAATTCATTGAGTTTTACTTGTTTGCCATTTTTAAAGTGGGCCCCTTCTCCGGGTTAGGTCAGAGAAGGGGGATTTTGACTATTTAATCGGCACGTCGATGACAAATGGAACCGTAAATACCGTACCTTCGTGTTTAAATTGTCCCCAAACTTTATAAACGCCAGCTTCCGGAAAAATCGTCATAAATATCACCTTTGGACCATTTCCTGCTGTCGTCATCGGATGGATGTGTAAATATTTTTCGGCATCCGCACTCATGGCAACCATATGACCCATGGCCCCTAAATAGGGCTGGAGATCTTTGATGGGTTTATTAGTTGCCGCATCGGTAATCGTAAAGGTTAAATGCAACGTTTCACCTGCCGTAAGTTGGCTAAACGAGAGTGTCACTTTTTTCCCATCCACGACTTTGGTTAGCTCCTGATCAGGAACTAATGGCTCTTCCTGTGCGGCCTCTCCTTCTACATGCTGCCAATGACTTTCAATGCTGCTATCGCCGCCCCCCTTTGGCGTAAAATCAGCAATAATCTTATAGTCTCCACCCGCAGGAAAGGTGGTTGTAATTGTAAATTCTCCGTTTTCTTTATATTTTGGGTGGATATGTGAAAAATAAGATAAATCCTTACTAACGATAAATAAATGCATCTTTTTTTCATGAACGGTTTCGAAGGATTTGATGGGCTGATTGGCTTTATCCTTAATGAAAATGGAGATCGGAATTTCCTCGTTCGCTTTTGGATGATCCGCGATTTTCCATTCGGATTTTGTCGGTACGACATTTGTTGGTGTGGCACTCATTTTGTGATCCATCGTTGACTTCGGGACTTTTATCGAATTGCAGGCAGATAGGAATACAGTGGTTAATAGAAGTACGGCAATAATGAAATGCTTCACGGAACATTCTCCTCTCACAACTTAGTCCATTTATTTAATGTACATTACCTATTTGAACCAATGCAAGAATTTTATGTAAATTAACTAGCCAACCAAGTTAAAAATAATCATAATATAGAGAAGGTTAGTTATTTGGAAACATTTTTTCCGAGAATTACGTCTTTAATAAAGAAGATCGTTCCAGTTGATATGGTGTCTAAGTACTATTTAAAAAAGTAAATCAATGGAGGAATTGAGCATTTGATACCGTTATATTTGTTGCATGTGACAGCAGTTGAACACAGTGAAAGCCTTCTATGGACTTTTTTAACCTGTAACGTCTTTGTCGTCACTTCCGGAATTATTTTTATGTATAAGTTATTTACTCAAAAAAAAGTCCGCGTTGCTGGAATCGTCTTTGGAATTGCCTTAGCTATTAACTATATCCTAATAGCCATTTTCGGGGATCCTTTTGACTTACTAGGATAAGGTAAAGAGAGGAGATGAAATGTTTGAAATATTACCGTTTATGGGTTCTGGCCTTTTTATTAAAATTTATTGGATCGGCTTGGGATGCCTCGTATCACTTTAAGTATTTATTTGAAGAATACTCGATTCCGCATATTGTCAATACGTTAGGGTTCGCATTAGGGGGATATTTGTTATTTAAAGAGTGGCGCCAATCTCAATACATGGACAAATTTTCAAGAAATCTGATTACGATTGGATATGTATTATTTTTAATCGGGATCCCGTTAGATTTTACCTATCATATTGCTTATGGCATTGATTTAACCACATGGAGTCCGACCCATTTTATTTATTACATTGCAACGGGTATCATGATATTTGGAGTCTGGCGAGGATATTACTTGTATACCCGGGAGGTAAAGCCGACTTGGAAGTCGATGCATACGTGGTTCGGGATGTTTCTCCTTGAATGCTTGATGTTTCCAAATATGCAGCAGGAAAATGGCGCTATTTCCTATGATCAGTACATCCATGGGAAATCGATTGCTTCACAGGAAATACTTGAGTTGATTTCCGACCCTGCTTCGCAAATTTTCGGCGGCATTCCGGAATGGGTTTATCCAATCTATTCGGTACTGATGGTGGCGTTACTTACAGTGTTAATCATTCGTATCTGTCGTGATTTTACGATTCCGGCAGCGGCAGCGGTTCTCTATATTTTGTTACGATTTGTTGGTAAAGCCATTTTTGCAGCCGTAAGTTATCCAACATCCTATGTACCGATCACCCTAATCCTGATTCCGCTATTCTATTTCTTGTTTAGGAAGACCAGCTGGCTGGCAGGCCTCGCGGGCAGTGTAACCTACTTTCTTGTCCTGTTCGCCATCCATAAGTATGACATACTCATCACACCACCACTCGAATGGTGGGAACTCATCCCCGTTGCCATCATCGGCACACTAGTACCGGTAATCAATGCAATAGTCAAACCACAACTAGCAATAAAAAAAAATAAACAACCCGCATAACGTAAAAAGGGTGTCAGGCACCTTGCGGTGCCTGACACCCTTCTTTGTTTTGGCAAATTATTTATAGTGTAAATGGAGGAATTCTTTAATTTTGTAGTTGATTTCCTTCAGGTGTTTTTGTGATGGGAAGTGGCCCATATCGAGTGATTGATAGTTTGTTAGATTTGGGATGATTTCTTTTGCTGCTTTTTGGATCTTTTTCTCTGGGAAGAATACATCTTTCTGGCCCGCAATGACCATCGTTGGTGCTGTGTAGTTCACTAATTCCGTTTTCTCTGTTAATTTCGGCATTTCTTGTTCGAGTTTCACATATTGAAAGATGTTTCCGAGGACTTCTTTATCGATTTCTTTCATACTGTGCCCCGACATGTTATTGGCTATTTTGTTTATCTGCCTGCCTGAGCCACTAATTTTGAACAGCATTAACGGAACGAGAATTTTTCCAATCATCTCTAATTTAGAACCGAGCTGAATTCCGGCAGGAGATACTAAAACGGAACAAGCTATCTTTTCCGGCATAAAGGCAGCTAACCTTAGAATGATTCCTGCACCATAGGAAGGACCTACGAATGCTGATCGTTCAATATGGAAGTGCGCCATTAATTCTGATATCCACTGTGCAAAACTCTCATCACGTGCGGAAATTCTAGCTTCTTCACTAAATCCAGGATGACCGACTGTATCTGGGGCATAAATTCTGTAGTTTTCTAATAACGGTAAGAACCACGATAAGGTCATTGGATTGATACAATTTCCGCCTTGAAAAATAAAGATGGGCCGTCCATCCTTTGGCCCTGACACTAAAACATGAGTCTTCCCGAATGATGTTTCCACAAAAACTCTATCCAAATCAAGTTCAAGTTCCGCTAAATATTTCTCATAATAATCAAGAATAGTCCGTTTTCCTTTTTCGTTTTTATATATTGTATGGTTACTCATGTAACACCTCAACTATGTTAGATTATTCCAATTACTCCTATTATCAACGGAGTGCAGGCTTTATGACAAATATGTGAAATGATTCACAAGTTTACGTTGGAATGTGACGAACTTCACAAATTTATTAACCGTTCCGGATTACAATTTAACGATAAAGAAAACCTTACTTAACGTAAAAATGCAGATAAAAAACATATAGGAGTGACCCAACTATGAAAAAATTAGTGATGATTGGGAACGGAATGGCTGGAGTTAGAACGATTGAAGAAATCCTCAAACTAGCACCGGGACAATTTGAAATAACGATTTTTGGACAAGAGCCACACCCTAACTACAATCGGATTAAATTATCAACTATTCTTCAAGGCGACACAAGCTTCGAAGAGATCATTATCAATCCACTAGATTGGTATAAAGAAAACCAAATTCAATTATTTACAGGCGAAACTGTCGTAAAAATTGATGTGGAGGAAAAGCGTGTCATCAGCGATCAGGGCCGTGAAGTCGAGTATGATGAGTTAATTATTGCGACCGGATCAAATTCTTTCATCCTGCCCATTCCAGGTGCAGAAAAACAAGGCGTGACAGGGTTCCGTGATATCAAAGATTGTGAAATGATGATCAAGTCAGCAAATCAGTATAAAAAGGCCGTTGTAATCGGCGGTGGGCTCCTCGGGCTAGAAGCGGCAAGAGGTTTGCTGAACCTTGGCATGAAAGTGGATGTTGTCCACCTGATGCCGCATCTAATGGAACGCCAGCTCGACCCTATTGCTTCATCCTTACTTAGAGCAGAGCTTGAAGCCCAAGGCATGAACTTCTTAATGGAAAAAGAAACGGTCGAAATTCTTGGTGAAGAACGAGTCACAGGCCTGCGCTTTAAAGATGGCTCCGAAGTCGAAGCCGACCTTGTGGTGATGGCCATTGGGATTAAGTCCAATACAGCGGTCGCGAAAAACAGCGACATCTACGTCAATCGCGGCATTGTAGTTAATGACTTTATGGAAACAAGTGAACCGAATGTTTACGCGGTAGGGGAATGTGCCGAACACAGAGAAATTGTTTATGGGTTGGTTGCCCCATTATATGAACAAGGAAAAGTGCTGGCAGAGCGGATTTGCGGAATAGAAGCGAAACCATATGCAGGATCTGTTACCGGGACACAGTTGAAGGTGGCTGGTGTTGGCCTTTTCTCTGCCGGCGAAATTTCTGAAGATGGTTCAACGAAGTCGATCATGGTTTACAATGAATTTGACGGTATCTATAAACGGGTGTTAACACGAAATAACATGATTGTTGGAATTGTCCTTTATGGCGATACAAAAGATAGTACAAAGTTATTCAGAATGCTGACGAAAAAAGAAGATATTAGCGGGGTTTCCATTTTTCAAACAGAATGCTCGGGAAGCGGAACAAGTGATGATATTGCTTCCATGCCAAATGATGAACTAATCTGTGGCTGTAATGGTGTGACAAAAGGGGCAATTGTTGAAGCAATCCAAACGCAGAGTCTCACAACCCTCGACCAGGTCAGCCACTGCACAAACGCCGGTCGTTCTTGCGGACGCTGCAAGCCAATGGTCAGCAGCATTCTCGCTCATACACTTGGTGACCAATTCGATGCCGCCGCAGCGCAAAAAACGAGCATTTGCGGTTGTACAACGGTTAGCCGGGAGGAATTGGTAGCGGAAATCAAGACAAAGGGCTTAACAAGTGTAAAAGAGGTCATGAACGTCCTTGCGTGGAACAATGAGGAAGGCTGTACGAAATGCCGTCCGGCCATCAATTATTACCTTGGCATGATTCACATGGATGATTACAAGGATGACCGTGATTCCCGTCTTGTGAATGAAAAAATGCATGCTAACATTCAAAAGGATGGCACCTATTCAGTAGTTCCGAGAATGTACGGCGGAGTCACAACAGCGGCTGATTTGAAAAAAATCGCCGAAGTGGCCGAAAAGTACAATGTGCCATTAGTAAAATTAACAGGGGGACAGCGGATTGGCTTGTTCGGCGTGAAAAAAGAAGACCTGCCAGCCATGTGGGAAGAGCTTGATATGCCATCCGGTTATGCTTACGGAAAAACACTACGTACTGTAAAAACCTGTGTCGGTGCTCAATTTTGCCGCTACGGGACACAGGATTCAATGGCACTCGGAATTGAACTTGAGAAGAAATTTGAACGTCTTGATACACCGCATAAAGTAAAAATGGGTGTGTCAGCCTGCCCAAGAAACTGCTCCGAAGCAGGAATCAAAGATATTGGCTACGTGGGCATTGATGGAGGATGGGAGATTTATGTCGCTGGAAATGGTGGTGTCGACCTTCGCCCTGGAGATTTACTATGTACCGTGAAAACACAGGAAGAAGTCATGAAAATGACGGGTGCTTACCTGCAATACTACCGGGAAACAGCAAATTATTTGGAGCGGACCTCTAAATGGGTGGAACGCGTAGGTCTTGATCATGTGAAGGAAGTCTTGGCAGATGAGGAAACTCGTAAAGCATTAAATGAACTTATTGATCAAACATTGAAAAAGTACATTGAGCCTTGGAATGAAGCGATTCAAAGTGAAGAAATTCAAGATAAATATTACACAAAACACACTGTTATGATTGGGAGTGAGTCCAAATGATAGGAACATTAACCCGAATTCCAGTTGCACACTATTTGAATTTAAAGGAAAGAGCCGGTTACTCTATAAAAATTGATGACAAGGAAATAGCACTTTTTAGGATCACGACAGGCGAGGTTTATGCACTTGAAAACCGCAGTCCCCATCCGAAAGGGGGCGTCCTTTCCGAAGGACTCGTCAGCGGCGCATATGTTTATTGTCCTGTCTATGACTGGAAAATCTCTTTAGCGGATGGGAAGGTTCAGGCACCGGATGAGGGTCAAGTTAGGACTTTTCAGGTGGAAATTAAAGAAGATATTGTTTTTATAGTTTTGTAGAAAAACCAGGAAGGAAGGCTGCAGGATGAAAACAGGAAGGGTATTTCTAGTAGGGGCAGGGCCAGGGGACGTTGGATTAATCACCGTAAAAGGAATGGAAGCCATTAAGAAAGCCGAAGTCATTTTATATGATCGGCTTGCTAATCCAAAGCTATTGGAATTTGCTGCGAGTGATTGTGAGTTAATTTATTGCGGCAAATTGCCTGACCGCCATATTTTGCGCCAGGAGAACATTAACGAACTTTTGGTGGAAAAGGCGTTAGCAGGAAAAATGGTTGTCCGCCTAAAAGGCGGCGACCCCGGCGTTTTCGGCCGCGTTGGTGAAGAAGCGGCAGCCCTGGCCCAATATCAAATTCCTTTTGAAATTGTTCCTGGCATTTCATCGGGGATTGCAGCCCCCCTTTATGCGGGAATTCCTGTAACCCATCGTGAGCATGCCGAATCCTTTGCGGTCGTCACCGCACATGACAAATCCGAGGCAGGCAAACCGCTGCTAGACTGGAAAGGGCTTGCCCGTGGTGTTGATACGATTGCTTTTTACATGGGAGTGGGAAATTTACCGTTTATTTGTGAGAATCTCATTAAACACGGCAAACCAGCTTCCACACCAGTGATTTTAATCCAATGGGGTACATTTGGCCGCCAGAAAACATTGCAAGGGACACTTGCCGATATTTCAGAAAAGGTGGCGGCGGCTAAGTTCACAAATCCCGCGATCATTCTTGTCGGGGAAGTCATTTCTCTTCGGGAAAAAATCAGTTGGTTTGAGCGTATGCCGTTGTATGGCCGGCAAATCCTCCTTGCCCGTACAGGTGAGAGCATGAGTGGAATGGCGCAGCATTTGATAGATCAAGGCGCGGATGTCATCGAATTTCCGAAATGGAAAAAGAATGTGCTGCCTGTTGATCTAACAAAGGTGTCAGACTATGAAAAAATCCTATTTACTTCACCTGAAAGTGTCGGGGAGTTTTTTACAGCCCTGTATGAAGATGGAATCGATATCCGTAAAATCCGCGCTGACTTTTTTGGAGTCTCTAGTAAATCAGTAAAGGCATTAAATGCCCGCGGTTTTAGCGCAAAACTTGCTGAGGAGATGCCGGAGTCAGGGAATTTGCTGATAGTTGGCGATGATAGTATGTTACGGAAATATTATGATAACGCAGACTTAATGGTAACGAGCAAAAAGGAACTTGACCGTCAATTTTTACCTATTTTTAAAAGAATGCTAGCGGAAGCTGACGTGAATACGATGGTATTCCCTAGCGGTGCCTCTGTCGAACTGTTTGTGGATGCATTAAAAGAATGTGGTCTGGATGCAGCTGAGCTATTGAAGAATTTGCAGGTTGTCAGTATGGGAAAACAAACATTGGCTACGGTTGCAGGTGCTGGCCTGCCGACACATGGAATGCCTGAAAGCGCAACGAAGGAAGCCTTGGTTGACTATTTGGCAGGACAGTTGGTTGAGGAAGTGTAAGGGATGGAGACAATCATTTATATCGCACACGGCAGCCGGCGGGATACTGCAAACAGGAAATTTATTGATTTTATTCAAAATGTAATGCAACAGTCTTCGGCAACTATACAGATCTTTGCTTTCCTTGAACACGCTGGACCATCGGTGGCACAGGCAATTGAAACATGTATCAATCAAGGGGCAAATGAAATCACAGTTGTACCTGTTTTCTTATTACCTGGGATCCATGCTAATTTGGATATTCAAGCCGAACTCGAACGCTTTCCAAACGTTATTTTCCATTATAGGAGGCCACTTGGTGTTGATGACATCATGGTCGAGATACTTGCGGACAGGTTGGCGGCTGCAGGGTTTGGCGGGCAGGAGGATGAAGCGGTGCTGTTGGTTAGCCATGGAAGCAGGGTACCCGAGGCAGCAGTTGAATTTGAAAAATTAGCAATATCTTTAGCTGAGAAAATTGGTTGTGATGTTCACAGGGCTTACGTCACTACACCTGTTTTCTATCATGAAATGGTGAGAAAACTAGTAGGCCAGAAGATTTTTATTCTTCCCCACTTCTTGTTTTCTGGCGGTTATACCGTCAAAATGAAGAGAGAACTAGATGTTGTGGGCGGAGATATTATTTTTTGTGAGCCGGTTGGTTTTGATGAAAAATTAATACCGCTTATTGAAAAACGGGCAACGGAGGTGGAACATGAGCTCAAATTATCCGATTATGTTACGGCTTGAAGGGAAATTAGTAGTGGTCGTCGGCGGCGGCAAGGTAGCTGAACGGAAGGTAAGCGGCCTGCTGGCATCCGGGGCCCGTGTAGTGGTGGTCAGTCCGGAAGCCACGGAAGAATTACAAAGGCTTTCCAAGGCTGAGAATATTGAATGGGTGCAGCGGTCGTTTTGTGTTGACGATTTGAAATGCGCGTTTATGATCTTTGCGGCAACGAATGATAAGGTTTTAAACCAACTGGTAAAAGATTCAGCGGAGCCCCACCAGCTTGTCATGGTAGTGGATGATCCAGATGGTTCGGACTTTCATCTTCCGTCATCATTTCAACGTGGTCGTTTGTCAATTTCTGTTTCAACCGGCGGTGCGAGTCCAATGCTAGCAAGGAAAATTCGTGAGCGGCTAGAGCAGGAGTTTGATGAGAATTACGAAGACTACATTGAATTTCTTTTTGTTAAGCGGAAGTGGATAATTAAAGAAGTGACAGATGCCGTTTTAAAAATCAGACTATTAACGGCAATTACCAGCGATGAGTTTTTACACAGCCACGATCGTGAGGGGGATTTTCGGCAGCTATATCGAGAATTATCTTTTTGAATTAGTAATAGCTCTTAAAGACATTTTCACTGGTTAGCCGGTGTGTTTAACCATAGTCATAAATACAATATCCCCATGGCTAAACTCCATTTCCCTCACAAACCCAAGTTTTTCGTAAAGATGGATGGCCCGGCTATTAAATTCCGCTACGGTAAGGCGAATTGGAGTAGCACCGTACACATTGCTAATTTGCTGAAGAATAAATGTTAAAAAGGAAAGCCCCAGTCCTTTACCAGTAAACACTGGGTTCATCCCAATGCCAACATCAATGAAACCTTCAGAATATGTCCCGAAAACGGCGCCAATCGGTACCTGAGCGGATTCCCCAATGCAGAAAAATCCAAATACCTCATCTTGATCATCTAAAACAGCCGAATAGGAGCGACTCAGTAATTCCCGGACAGCATCCATACTGTATTCATTATTATAAAAATCATAAGGGGCCTCGTATTTCCAACTTAATATTTCCTCCGCGAAAATTTCATCCATTTTCTTCACAAATAACAGCATAAAATCCCTCCTAGGTAAAAATGCCCGATCGTGCTAAATGCGGCTTATCAAGAATTTATAAGTTTAATTATATCAGGACAGGGGAAATTTTACCTATTTTTATAAAATTTTCAGAAAAGTAGTTCCATTTTTGGAGAGTGTGTTATATAATACAAAACGAAGATAGTTACTGTATTATAACAAAGAGGTGATCTAGTTCATGTCGACGCAAACGACAGGTATTGAAGTGGTTGGGGCATTGAAAGCCCAATATGATGAGATTTTAACACCAGAAGCTTTAAATTTTATTGAAGAGTTAGAGCGCAATTTCGGTGAGAGAAGAGTGAAACTGTTACAGTACAGGAAAAAACGCCAAGAGGAAATTGATAACGGCAAACTGCCGGATTTCCTTCCCGAAACGAAACATATTCGCAATGGGGAATGGACGGTTGCACCGCTGCCAAAAGACCTTCAAGACCGCCGGGTTGAAATTACCGGACCGACTGATCGGAAAATGGTCATCAATGCCCTGAACTCAGGGGCAAAATTGTTTATGGCTGATTTTGAGGATGCTACTTCACCAACTTGGGAAAATGCTGTCGAAGGACAAATCAACTTGCGTGACGCAGTAAATCGGACGATTTTCTTTGAAAACCCGAATGGAAAGAAATATGTGCTAAATGAAGAAACAGCCGTGCTGATCCCAAGACCACGTGGGCTGCACCTTGAAGAAAAGCATGTGTTATTAGATGGCAAGCCCATCTCAGGAAGCTTTTTCGATTTCGGGATGTATTTTTTCCATAATGTAAAAGGCCTGCTTGCAAATGGAACAGGACCATATTTCTATTTGCCAAAGCTTGAAAGCCACTTAGAAGCACGGCTTTGGAACGATGTATTTGTTTTTGCACAGGAAAAGCTCGGGGTTGCCCAAGGAACCATCAAAGCAACGGTTTTAATTGAAACGATCATGGCTGCATTTGAAATGGATGAGATTCTTTATGAGTTAAAGGAGCATTCAGCCGGATTGAACTGCGGCAGGTGGGATTATATTTTCAGCTTTATTAAAAAGCTGCGTAACCAGCAGGATGTCATTTTACCGGATCGCGCTCAAGTCACGATGACTTCACCGTTTATGCGCTCTTATTCGCTGTTGACGATTCAAACTTGTCATCGCCGCAAAGCACCGGCAATGGGGGGGATGGCCGCGCAAATTCCGGTGAAAAATAACCCGCAGGCGAACGAAGAGGCCTTCGCAAAAGTCCGCGCTGATAAAGAGCGGGAAGCACGTGACGGCCATGACGGAACATGGGTAGCACATCCGGGACTTGTACCGGTGGCAATGGAAGCATTCAATCGCGAAATGCCGACACCAAATCAAATTCACACAGCGAAACAGCAGAAAATTACGATAACAGCTCAAGACTTACTTGAGGTGCCGGGCGGAACGATCACGGAAGCAGGTGTCCGCACGAATATCAATGTGGGCATTCAATACGTAGCTTCTTGGCTTTCTGGCAGAGGCGCAGCACCTATCTATAATTTAATGGAGGATGCGGCAACGGCTGAAATTTCACGGGCCCAGCTTTGGCAGTGGATCCGCCATCCGAAAGGTGTGCTAGTCGACGGCAGGAAAGTAACCGTGGAAATGTATGAGCAATTAAAGGGTGAGGAATTGGAAAGAATCAAACAGGAGACTGGGGCTCACGGCTTTGAGAATGGCCGGTTTGATGAAGCCGTTCAACTATATGACAAGTTAATTTTAAATGATGAGTTTGTTGATTTCTTAACATTGCCTGGATATAAGCAATTATAAAAATATTTTAATAGATTGATAGGAGGAATTTTAACATGACAGATTCAAGAGTTGCTGGGTTACAGGAAAGCTGGGAAATGGATAGCCGTTGGAAAGGAATTACGAGACCCTATACGGCAGAGGATGTTATTAAGCTGCGCGGTTCAATCGATATCGACCATACTTTGGCACACAAAGGGTCTGAAAAGCTGTGGAAGCTGTTAAATGAAGAAGAATATATAAATGCACTTGGTGCCTTAACAGGAAATCAAGCTGTCCAACAAGTAAAAGCAGGTTTGAAGGCCATTTACTTAAGCGGCTGGCAAGTTGCGGCAGATGCCAACCTTTCCGGACATATGTATCCGGATCAAAGCCTGTATCCGGCAAACAGCGTTCCAAGTGTTGTGAAGCGAATTAACCAGGCACTTCAACGCGCTGACCAAATCACTCATTCAGAAGGTGACGATTCCATTGATTGGTTCGCTCCGATTGTTGCCGATGCCGAGGCAGGCTTTGGCGGCCAGTTAAACTGCTTCGAATTGATGAGGGGTATGATTGAAGCAGGCGCTGCAGGTGTTCACTTTGAAGACCAGCTTTCTTCTGAGAAAAAATGCGGTCATTTAGGCGGTAAAGTATTGCTGCCAACACAAACGGCGGTTCGCAACCTGATTGCCGCTCGCTTGGCTGCCGATGTTATGGGCGTCCCAACAGTATTGGTTGCACGGACTGATGCCAACGCTGCCGATTTAATCACAAGTGATATCGATATGACGGATGCCCCGTTTATTACCGGCGAGCGGACATCCGAGGGATTTTTCCGGGTTACTCCAGGAATTGACCAAGCGATTGCCCGCGGCCTTGCGTACGCTCCATACGCAGACCTCATTTGGTGTGAGACTTCTGAGCCAAATATTGAGGAGGCAAGACAATTTGCTGAAGCGATCCATGAACAATTCCCTGGTAAGTTACTCGCTTACAACTGTTCACCATCGTTTAACTGGAAAAAGAAACTGGATCAAGAAACGATTGCAACATTCCAAGAGGAGCTTGGAAAAATGGGCTACAAGTTCCAATTCGTTACACTTGCCGGTTTCCATGCCCTAAACCACAGCATGTTCGAACTAGCCCGCGGCTACAAGGAGCGTGGCATGGCAGCGTATTCCGAATTGCAGCAAGGAGAATTCGACAGTGAGCAATACGGCTACACCGCAACACGCCACCAGCGAGAGGTTGGTACAGGTTACTTCGACCAGGTATCAATGGTGATAACAGGAGGAACTTCTTCCACGACAGCCTTGAAGGGTTCTACTGAAGAGGCGCAATTCACCGGTTCTACCCAAAAATAAAGCCGTTTGGCTCGTGGCGAATCCTTCTCTCCTAAATGGAGGGGAGGATTTTTTTGTTTGAGTGATGTAAATGGTGGGGCTTAGATGGGTTACTGGCGGATGATGAAGGTTAACTGGCGGATAGCTCGCTCCAATTGGCGGATAATGAGGATTTACTGGCGGATAAGCTGAATTTACTGGCGGATAGCTGATTTTAACCATCGAATTGGCATATTTCCTCTCCAAATTTTGGAGCGTAACACTTTTTGAGGTATTATCATACATAATAATAGCCTTTATATGGAGTTGATATGTTTGAAAAAACCTACCGTTGACGAGGTCTTGCAGCAAGGTATATATGGCCCTTTGGAAACAAAGCCGGATGAGCGGCGCAAATACTTAGGAACAATACGAGAACGAATCATTGTTGCTTTGTACAAAAGACAGGTGGCAGAGGCGGAAGTTTATCCGCAAATTGAGCAGTCGATGAGGGAATACCCTGAGGCACATCTATTTTTAAATGGAAATATGAGCTACGAGGAATTATCAAAGTATGTTAAATTGGCCGCGAAAAAGAAGATTGAACATAAGATTGTCACAAATAAGGAGCATGACACGGAAATTGGGTTGATTCTAGCAATGGGTCATGCGATTGATAAAGAAGAAATTTTTATCACAAAAAAGCAACAATACCTAGAAAAGCCTCATGAAAAAAAGGGACTATTTGCGAAATTTTTTAAATGGTAAATAAAAAGTGTGTGATTCGATTGGGAATTACACACTTTTAATTATTTTTAAGACAAAAATACAAAAAAATGTTAAATTTGTCATAAGATTAAGATAATAATAGAAAAAGAGCAGGGAATGACATGATGCCGATACAAAAGCCAATTAAGAGAAATCGCTTAAGGATCTATCTTGGGAAGAAATATTATCGCCTGAAACGATATTGGGAATGGTACACCGATGGAAAAAAGTATGCAAAACAGAAGGAAAAAGCAAAATTAAGACACGTTATTTTCACCCATCAAACCCCGTTGCTGCGCCAATTGAAGGACGTCGATATGTGGCTGCAGCATAATAAGGTAAAGAACTTAACGATTGCTGCCAACTCGCTAAATGGAATCGTCCTAAAACCGGGGGAGACCTTTTCATATTGGAGGTTACTGGGAAATACCAGTAAAAGCAAAGGATATGTTGAGGGGATGATTCTCCACTACGGAAAGGTAACCACTGGAACAGGCGGGGGCTTGTGCCAACTATCGAATTTGATCTATTGGATGACGTTACATACTCCGCTGTCGGTTATAGAGAGGTACCGCCACAGCTACGATGTTTTCCCTGATTCAAAGCGAAGTCAGCCCTTTGGTAGCGGGGCCACCTGTGCCTACAACTACCTTGATTTACAAATTAAAAATGAAACAAATAATACCTATCAACTAGTTATCTATTTAACAGATACCCATCTTGTCGGGGAATGGCGGGCCGATGTTCCCCAAACAAGGACTTATGAAGTTTATGAGAAAGAACACTGGATCACGCAGGAGTACTGGGGCGGGTATGCTAGACATAACACGATTCAACGAAAGGTTTACAACCTAAATCAAGAGTTACTAGAGGATGAATACATTACCGAAAATAACGCGATTATGATGTATGAGCCATTTTTGCCAGATGGCAATTCTTCAAATGGGAGCTGAAGATATTGAATAATAAGTCACTGTGGTTGCCTTCATTAATTATTTCTCTAGGTATTATTATCGGCTGTTCGCTTATTGCTTCACAGCCTATAGCCGCTGTAGCCGAACCAAAAAGCAAAAACACAGTGGAAAGCAGCGTCATGCTTGATTTAGATGGTGCGTCTAAATTCCTTGGTTTTACAACCGAAGAATTGAAAATGATTATCTCTACTGAAAAAAGAAGCTTGGAAACAAATGGGAGCTTTGAAGGTGTACTGCTGCCGTATATTAAGGTAGATGGAAACTTATATTTTGAAAAAACAAAACTGTTACTTTGGGCACAAGAGAATGCTGAGTTGCGTAAGGAATATCAAAAGGGATATTAATCGAAAAGGTGATTGTATGTTGATAAAAGGAATAAATCATTTGCTTTTTTCAGTTTCCAATTTGGATATATCGATAGAATTTTATCAAAAAGTTTTTGAGGCAAAGCTGTTAGTGAAGGGGAGAAGTACAGCCTATTTTGATCTAAATGGATTGTGGCTTGCTCTTAATCTAGAAAAAGACATCCCTCGAAATGAAATTAATCAATCGTATACCCATATTGCTTTTACAATAGAAGAAGCAGATTTTTCAAAAATGTATGAGAAACTTAAGCAGTTGAATGTTAATATACTGCCTGGCCGCTCGAGAGATGAAAAGGATAAAAAGTCGATCTATTTCACTGACCCGGATGGTCATAAATTTGAATTTCATACGGGTACATTAAAGGACAGATTGGATTTTTATAAGCAGGAAAAAGGGCATATGGAATTTTACATTTAAAAAGGGGAGGAGATTTTTTGCCGATTGTTCATGAGGACGTTCATCGTCGAGCAAAAGCAAAAACTGTCCTCATGAGGAACTACCCCCATTAGCCTACTGCCAGTTCCACGGTCGCCACCAGTTCAATTTCCACATTCCCTTGAACGGCGCGGCTGATCATGCAGGATGTCTCCGCTTTTTTAGCGAGACGCTCCGCCAATTCTATGTCTTTTTTAGAAGCTTCAGGTTTCAAGATAATACGAGGCCGGTGGGTAATTTTTTTATAGGTGATCACTCCCTTGGTTACATCGACAATGCCTTCAGATTCCATTGTAAGATTTTCTTTCGAGAGCCCACTGCGTTCCATCATAGCCGCAAGTGTAATGATATAGCAGGTTGCCGCTGCCCCAAGCAGCATCTCATCGGGATTGGTACCGACACCCGGTCCGTCCATTTCCGGTGGGATAGAGACTTTTGTTTTTAAGTTCCCGGCCTCAATCTCTCCGACGTCATTCCGTACTCCCGGCCAGTTAGCTTTTAAGTGAAAAACATGTTCTGCCATGTTAAATTTCCTCCAATTCTATTTTTGCTCCCACCTAATTTGGAAAATATGGTATGGTTATTTTGATATGTTAAAAATGGAGAAGTGATGAATGAAAATTATTTTTAAAATTACCCTTTTACTAGTTCTTTGTTTGTACTTAGCGATTCTTTCAAAATTAATTTTGTTTAAATACATACCGTTATCTGAGATTATTAATCATTTTAACTTTACTTATGATGAATACCACTGGCGGTCAAATAATTTTGTCCCCTTCAAAACCATCTATTTTTATCTGTTCTTAGCAGATATCAATTTAAATATCCGGATTGAGAACGTAGCAGGAAATATTATTGGTTTTGTACCTTTCGGATTTATTTTACCATTGCTGGCGAAAAAGTTTCAAAAGCTTAGCGCCGTTACTCTTTCTACCTTGTGTTTAAGCTTGACGTTCGAGGTATTGCAATTGGTATTTGAATTCGGCAGCTTTGATGTGGACGATTTAATTTTGAATACCATTGGCGGGATCTTAGGTTACCTGCCTATTAAACTTGCTATTCTAATTTTCCAATCGAAACATAAAAAAAACGCCACAAAAATGATTTAAATGAAAACAACCGGTGAACCTTTAAAAGGATCCACCGGTTGTTTTGTCACTTGAATTTACTGGAACACTATCAACTAACAATTGCATGTTTTTTGCTACCTTTGTGCTGTAGGTAAAGTCACCATAACAGTACGGATAACGGAAATTATTTTTATCGCCGCCACAATTATAAAGGGTTGGCTTTTCTTTTGCGCGGAGGAGTGAGTATTCCTTCGCCAGTTCCTCGCTATGTTTGCCGCCATGCTGTGCCACATAATCGATATACCCACTACCCATGTTATAAGCCTGAATAATCGTTGGAAAATCTACCTTCTTCTGATTTCCATAGGTTAGAACCCGCTGAAAATGCCTTACCCCGACCTCAATACTTTGCTCAGGATCTGTAATCGTGTTCCTTGTTAAACCGGCCGATTCCGAAGCCTGCATGGGATCGCCACCTTTTCCATGACTTTCCTGCTGCATTAGGGCTATAAGGACATCGGTGTGACTTTCAAGCTGATATTTTGCTAATTCATCGTGGATTTGTAGGCTATACTTTTTAACATCAGCAAATGGATCGTTTTCTACTATTTGTGGGAGGGAATTCTGTTTTTGAAAATAATGTTGAAACATTGCCAAACCGCAAAATAGGATAAACAGCACGAAAAAGGTTTTGAACTTCTTCCGTCTTCGTTTTTTCATTAATATTCTCTCCTAAATCAATTCTTCTTTGAACATTATAAGGGAATATTAGAGCAAAGTCAGTGATGATCCATTATTGAGGATAAACAACAGCAATGCTCCTTTTTTTATTAATAATCTAAAACTTTCGATATTTGTTTATACTGAAAGAAGGAATCATTGCGGTAAAGCGAAAAAGTTTGGTATCATCAATAGTAAAATAACATTGGGATTGGGGGTTAAAAAATGTCACGAATTTCAAAGGAACAGGTGAAACATGTTGCCAACCTGGCACGCTTGGCAATTTCGGAAGAAGAAACAGAGAAATTCACAAAGCAATTGGATGCCATCATTACCTTTGCGGAGCAATTAAATGAATTGGATACAGAAAATATAGAACCTACATACCATGTGCTGGATATGAAAAATGTTTTGCGTGAAGATATTTCACAGCAAGGTTTGCCGCGTGAAGAGGTACTTAAAAACGCGCCGGAGCATCAGGATGGACAAATTAAAGTACCGAACATAATGGGAAAGGAGGATTAAAAAGTGAGTTTATTTGATTATAAAGTTTCAGATCTTCATGAGTTAATACATAAGAAAGAACTAAAAGTTACTGACCTAGTTGCTGAATCGTACAAACGGATTGGCGAAGTCGAGGACAAGGTCCAGGCTTTTTTAACGTTGGATGAAGAGCGTGCGCTGCAATCAGCAAAATTACTTGATGAAAAACACGCAACCGACTCTCAAAAAGGATTATTATTCGGAATGCCGATTGGCGTGAAAGATAATATCGTGACAAAGGGCTTACGAACCACCTGTGCGAGTAAAATACTCGAAAATTTCGATCCGATTTACGACGCAACCGTTGTGCAAAAGCTACATAAGGCAGAAACCGTGACAATTGGGAAGCTAAACATGGACGAGTTTGCGATGGGTTCCTCGAATGAAAACTCTGCTTTTAAAAAGACTCGGAATCCGTGGGATCTTGATCGGGTACCTGGGGGCTCTTCTGGCGGTTCAGCGGCTTCGGTAGCGGCGGGAGAAGTACTATTTTCATTAGGCTCTGATACAGGCGGTTCGATTCGCCAGCCAGCTTCATTCTGTGGTGTCGTCGGCATGAAGCCAACCTATGGCCGGGTTTCCCGTTTCGGTTTAGTTGCATTTGCTTCATCACTCGATCAAATTGGGCCGATTACGAGAACCGTTGAAGATAATGCTTACTTACTGCAAGCCATCTCCGGGCTTGACCCAATGGACTCGACATCAGCAAATGTGGATGTTCCGAACTTTGCGAGCGCCTTAACAGGTGACGTGAAAGGTCTAAAAATCGCCGTGCCAAAAGAATATCTTGGTGAAGGTGTCAACGAAGCAGTTCGCCAATCGGTGCTAGATGCATTAAAAGTTCTTGAAAGTTTAGGAGCGGTTTGGGAAGAAGTTTCACTGCCGCACTCTAAATACGCTTTAGCAGCCTATTATTTACTTTCTTCATCAGAAGCATCGGCCAACCTCGCCCGTTTTGACGGTGTGCGCTATGGTTACCGGACACCGGATGCGGAAAGCTTAATCGATTTATATAAAAAGTCACGAGCAGAAGGCTTCGGCGATGAGGTAAAACGCCGAATAATGCTCGGTACATTTGCGTTAAGCTCAGGCTACTATGATGCCTATTACAAAAAAGCGCAACAGGTTCGGACTTTGATTAAAAAGGACTTTGAAGATGTGTTTGCCAACTATGATGTCATTGTCGGACCAACAACGCCAACGCCGGCATTTAAAATTGGCGAAAATATTGAGGACCCATTAACCATGTACGCAAATGATATTTTAACGATTCCTTTGAATCTTGCTGGCTTACCGGGAATCTCCGTTCCGTGCGGTTTTGACGCTGGTTTGCCGTTAGGATTACAAGTGATCGGCAAGTATTTTGATGAAGCAACGGTTTACCGCGTTGCCCATGCGTTCGAGCAGGCAACTGACTTTCATAAACAAAAGCCGGAATTGTAGGGGGTGAAAATAATGGAATTTGAAACAGTGATCGGACTTGAAGTCCATGTAGAGTTAAAAACAGACTCGAAAATTTTCTCAGCGAGCCCAAACCATTTTGGTGCTGAGCCGAATACGAATACGAGTGTCATCGATCTAGGATACCCAGGGGTTTTGCCTGTCCTTAATAAAAAGGCAGTTGAGTTCGGGATGAAAGCGGCTATGGCTTTAAACTGTGAAGTTGCGACGCATACGAAGTTTGACCGCAAGAACTATTTTTACCCGGACAATCCAAAGGCCTACCAAATCTCGCAATTTGATAAGCCGATTGGTGAACATGGCTGGATTGATATCGAAGTGAATGGTTATACGAAACGGATTGGCATTACAAGAATTCATCTGGAAGAGGATGCCGGAAAACTGAACCATGGCAAGGGCTATTCTTTAGTCGACTACAACCGTCAAGGTACTCCTTTAGTGGAAATCGTTTCAGAGCCGGATATCCGTACCCCGGATGAAGCCTATGCTTATCTTGAAAAATTAAAGTCCATCATTCAATACACAGGCGTTTCTGATTGTAAAATGGAAGAGGGCTCACTCCGTTGTGACGCCAATATTTCCATTCGACCAGTGGGACAAGAGGAATTCGGAACGAAAACAGAATTGAAGAACCTGAACTCTTTCAATTTTGTCCGTAAAGGTCTTGAATATGAAGAAAAACGTCAACGAGAAGTTGTTTCTGAAGGCGGAAAAATTGATCAGGAAACGCGCCGCTTTGATGAAGCTACTGGTGCTACTTTGCTCATGAGGGTCAAAGAAGGTTCTGATGATTACCGTTACTTCCCGGAACCGGATTTACTCGATTTATTTATCGATGAGGATTGGAAAGCGCGGATTCGTGCGGAAATTCCTGAGCTTCCCGATGAGCGGCAAAAACGCTACGTGGAAGAACTCGGTTTACCTGTATATGATGCCAAGGTTTTGACTGTAACGAAAGAAATGGCTGATTTCTTCGAGGCGACAGTAGGTGGCGGTGCCGATGCGAAGCTGGCTTCAAACTGGCTTATGGGTGATGTTTCCGCCTATTTGAATGCCGAGTCGAAGGAGCTTGAGCAAGTTGCATTAACTCCAGAAGGCTTAGCGGGGATGATTAAACTAATTGAAAACGGCACGATTTCATCGAAAATCGCGAAAACAGTTTTTCTAGAGTTAATCGAAAATGGCGGCGATGCCGAGCAAATCGTGAAGGAAAAAGGTCTCGTGCAAATCTCTGATGAAGGAACACTTCTCAAGATCATTGCAGAAGTTCTTGATGCTAATCCAAAATCCATTGAAGATTTTAAGGATGGGAAAAATAAAGCAGTAGGCTTCCTTGTTGGACAGCTAATGAAAGCAACCAAGGGACAAGCCAATCCACAAATGGTAAATAAATTATTGCAGCAGGAATTGCAAAAACGATAAAACGTAAGCTGGCAGACTCGGTTCTGCCAGCTATTTTTTTTGTGAAGAATGTCGAGCATGATTCGACATTCTTTTTTTCAATTTCCCGGGAAAAAATAAGCATTCTAAGGTTTTGACACATTGTTAATTAAACGTTTGGTTAATAAGGAAATATGGGAATACTTGTCGAAGTGTGTATTATTAACGGTAATGAGATGTTTTTCGTCATGGTTCACTGATAAAAATATAAAAGTGGTTCTAGTAATCGACATTATTCTTACTAATTTTAAAAGTAAAAACCTTTATTAATAAGCTCTATTACCATTTTAATCAAACATTTGATTAGTTTATTTTTTGCTAACCAATCGTTTGATTAAAAATGACCAAAACCTTGATATAACGGACTTTCCTTACTAAAACTAGTTTAATTTTTGTTGAAAAATGGATCATTTATTACCTTTTGCAAAGTATATGCTACTATTCGAAATAAACTGATTACTAAAGAGGGAGAATCATGTTCGTACATAGTATTGGTGAAGAAGTGAATTGGGCGTTTCGCAAATAAACTGCTTAGTTTCGCAAACAAACAGGGTGGTTTCGCAAATAAACCCCTTGGTTTCGCAAACAAATCCCTGAGTTTCGCAAATAAAAGTTATTGAAGTCATCTCCTTTGATTTGAAAGCGTAAAAATATACCGAAAAACATGTAAATGATGCCTTTCTTGGATAAACAGACTATTTTTAATAGATGATTTTAAAAAAATGAGAGGGTATCTAAATAATTCTTTAGAAACCCTCTCATTTAAATTAAAATGCAATCATCGCCCCACGTTCATCAAAGACGGAGCTTGGATTCCAAGCCACTTCCCACAGATTGTTTTCTGGGTCGGCACAATAGGCAGTGCGTCCGCCCCAAAAGGCATCACTTGGTTCGCGTAAGACTTTCCCTCCGGCTTCACGTATTTCCTCAATAGTAGTGTCAACGTGTTCTGGTTTTTCAACGTTAATCGCGAAGGTCACAGGACGAAAGGTTTCAGGGGATTGCGCTAGTTCTATGCCGGCATCCTTTGCTAACTCAGCAATTGGAAACAAGGAAAGCAGGACACCAGCCGTTTTAAAGACGGCATATCGGTCAGAGCTAAATTCTGTTTCTTCCCAGCCTAGCGATTTGTAAAAAGCACGAAGTACGGGTAAATCAATCGCACCTAATGTAAGCAAGCTTACTCTTTGTGGAACCATCATTCTATACCTCCATTAAAGTTCTTGTTCTTTAACTATTCTTCAACTAATTATTATTTTCCTTTAGAAAAAATACTTAATTATAATCCATTTTATACAAACGTTTGATTGGTTTATAAATAACCGAAAACTAGTAAAAAAATGAAATAATAAATAGAGTTTATTTTAAATTAAAAATGGTAAGATATATTGAAAAAAGCGAGGTAGATGAATGACTATTTATATTGCATTGTTACGGGGAATCAACGTTGGCGGGCATCATAAAATTAAAATGGTCGATTTGAAAAGTCTATTAGAAACGATGGGCTTACAGAAGGTGAAAACCTATATTCAAAGTGGGAATGTGTTATTTGAATCGGAAGAGGAGGAGAAACAACTTAGCCATCGATTGGAAGCTGAAATTAGCAAGACATTTGGGTTCCCTGTCCCAGTAGTCTTAAGAACATCTGAGGAATTCAAGCGGATTATCCGAGATTGTCCATTCTCGACTGACACGCTAAATGAAGGAGAAAGTGTCCAGATAGCCTTTTTAGCTGACAAGCCTTCTGAAGATGGCATCAATCATTTGGGGTCATATAAAACAGACATGGAGGAATATAGCATCGAGGGGAAAAATGTTTATCTTTTTTTTCGGCAAAGCATCCGGGATTCCAAACTCGCTGCTCAGCTTCCAAAGTTAGGTGTTCCAGCGACAGTCCGAAACTGGAAAACTGTAATAAAATTAGGAACAATGGCAAAAGAATTGGAGCAATAAAAAAACGCTCGGATTCAATTTATAATCCGATCGATTTCTAATGGCTATTCTTATTTTAATAAGGCGAGGTGCGACCAAGAGTCAGCTTAGATAAATATTGCTTTTTTGTAATAGGAAAAAATACTTGTAGAATAATATTGGAAAGTGTACAAAAGCAGTTCTTTTGTAACATGTGATTGAAACGGTTATCATAGTAGAAAATGGAAGGGTGTGGGAAAAGATGGATTTAAATGCTTGGTTTCAAAAAGGATTGACTGCGGAAGAGTACATTCATTCGATGACGCAAAATAAAGAGGAAATGCTTTCGATTTATAAGCGGTTTTCTTTGAATGCTGAAGATAAAAGCAAGCTGGAGGCATTAAGAACACAAAAACTACGTGGGATTGTGCTAACAGAGGATTGGTGCGGGGATGCGCTGCTGAACAACCCGATTTTGATGAAGGTAGCCGAAGCGGCGGGTATGGAACTGCGTTTTGTCCTCCGTGACCAAAATCTCGAGTTAATGGATCAATACTTAACGAATGGCACATCTCGAGCGATTCCTATTTATATTTTTCTAAATGAAGAAGGTAGTGAAGTGGCGGTTTGGGGGCCAAGAGCGGCTGAAATGCAGGCGCTTGTGATGGAAAGGCGTGCAGCCCTGCCGGAGAAAGACGCGGAGGATTTCCAAGAGAAACAAATGGAAATATATAAGCAGCTTAGGGAGCAGTATCAGAAAGACGAGGCTATTTGGCAAACGGTGGCCAATAGTATTATCGCTGCTCTTCTTAAATAAAAAAGATTCCCGGTGGAAGTTACCTCCGGGAATCTTTTTTAAAATCCACTATTTTTTGGCGGGATACGGTCGTTAATCAAGTTCTTATCATTGATTTTCGGTTCGATACCAAGGATAAAATTGCGAATGTTGGACCGGTGTAGATAAATTAAAAATATCGAGAAAAATAAAAAGATAAGTTCTAAATCAAGCTTAGGAGAAATGAAGGCAAAGGCGAGCAGACTTAGGCCAACAGAGATGGAACCCAAAAATACATATTTCGTTAAAAAGATGACAAAAAAGAAGGTTACATAAGCAATTACGAGTAATGGAAAGTTTGCAATCAATAGTGCGCCTGCAGTTGTCGCGATTGCCTTCCCGCCTCTGAACCCAGCGAAAATGGGGAAGCAGTGTCCAACAACTGCCATAAGTCCAAAATACAGCGGTTCTGCGTCTAGGTTAAAATAGATGGGCAGGTAAGTCGCCAATGCACCTTTGGCTAAGTCGATCAGTAGGACAATGATGGCAGACTTCTTGCCGAGAACCCTCAGGGTGTTAGTTGCACCGGGATTTTTGCTGCCATGGTCGCGGATATCAACGCCAAAGACCAGCTTGCCCACTATCAGGGCGGTAGGGACGCTTCCGATTAAGTAGGAAGCAAGAAGCAACACCCAAAACATATGAATCACTTCCTCGCAATTATTTTCCATTTCTATTAGCATTTTATCATAATTAACTGGGATTATTTTGTTGTATTTTCACTATTTGGAGCTAAAGGGGGCGTTTTACATAAAGTGGTTGTTTTGGCCAAGTTGCTAATAGTTATGTATGTTTAGGAGAAGATATTCCAGAAATCTAACTGGACCAACATATGGCTATACCATATTTTTTTAGTAGATTAATATCATAAAATTAAATAGAATAACCTTTTCAGACGTGCGGAGTAGTTCTTGCACGTTTTTTGGTATGATGAAAAAGTTAAATAAAACTATTTAAATAGTGTAGGGGTTTAGCAAAAACTTATCGTCTATTCATATGTAAGTGAAAAGAAAGGGGGAGAGAACGATTAGTGACACAGCCTTAATTGAAAAAGTGCTGGAAGGCAATGATCATGCCTTTCGTCTTTTGGTTGAGAAGTACCGCAATGATGTGTTCCGGACTGTCTTTGCTGTTCTTCGCGATCAAAAGGAAGCGGAAGACGCTGCACAGGAAGTGTTTATGAAAATTTACACCTCTCTCCCCAAATATGAAAATCAAGGATTTAAAACGTGGATGACGCGCATTGCCGTTAACCATGCGATAGATGTGAAACGAAAACAGGCAAGAAGAAGAGAGGAAGTTGTCGACGCCCTCGAGCAAGAGGCATTAGCGACACCGAGGGATAGTGTAGAAAAAGAAATTATCGAGCAGGACCGGCGCAGGCTGGTTCGGAAAAAGTTGAATGAAGTACCCGAGAATTACCGTGAAGTGATATACGGCTTTTACATAGCGGAAAAAAGCTATCAGCAATTGGCTGAGGAACAAAATGTCCAGGTCAAGACGATTGAGACAAAGCTGTACCGGGCTCGGAGCTGGATGAAAAAGAATTGGAAGGAGGACGATTTTTCATGAAGCATTACAGTTACGATGAATGGATGGCATACGTTAAAGACGAAATCAGTGAAGGTAATCGCGAGGAACTTGAAAATCATTTATACACGTGCGACCAATGCCTTGAGAACTACTTGGAAGCAGTCTCAACCAATGAAACATCCCTTCCAGTTCTATCAAACCAAAGCAACTTCACAGACCAAGTAATGGCAATGGTGACGCCAAAGGCGGTGCCTGACACCGTTAAAGATCTAATTACTATGGAAAGAGTTCAATCGGTGCCTGACACCGTTAGAACTCTAAGCACTATGGAAACAGTTCGATTGGTGCCTGACACCATTAACACTATTAACAGCAAGGTTAGTAGGAAGAAGCGGTTTTATCAGCAGGCGGTGTTTCATTATTTGCTGGCGGCTGCTGCGACTATTGTCCTCATGTTTACAGGCGCGTTTCAATCGCTAGCCACATATGCGGGCAATTTAGAGAGTCCACGGCTCGTACAGGAAAAGAAGCCTTCGGTGACGGAAGGTGTTATTAATAAAACATTTGCATGGATGGATTCACTAGAAAAAAAGGAGGCAGATAAGAAATGAAAAATTCCACGAAGGCTTTAACATTATCACTTTTTCCCGGCCTCGGTCATATTTATTTCGGAAATATGTTTCGCGGGGTGATGTATTTACTATCGGTTATTGGTTTGGCATTCGTAACGGTTATTTCTTTATTCACCAATAATGAGGAAGTGGCAATCCTAGCCTTTATGGCCGGACTTGCCATCTACTTTATTAGTTTCATTGATATGGGTGTCCAGATTTCGAAACAAAAGAAAGTATTAATAGAATCAAATCCTGATTACCAGCATTCCAAGGCGGCGCAAGACTCAGAACGTTTTTATACTATTGTCTTATCGTTTATTCCGGGCCTTGGTCATTTTCAACTTGGTTTAATGAATCGTGGCTTAACACTTTTGGCAACATTTTTTGGCCTCGGCGTCATGGTTATTTTTATTACAGCACTTTCCAGCCGTTCAGAATTTCTGATCTTTTTGGCGGCACTACCCATCATCTGGGTGTATGGATTTTTTGATGCGGTACAGCAGGTAAATAAAAAGCAGCGCGGCGAGGAGCTAATTGACCGAACGATCTATGAGGATTTTGAATTACGCAGAGAAGACGGTAAGAAAAGTAAGGCAATTGCAACGTTTCTTTCGATTTTCCCAGGTGCAGGCCACTTGTATTTAGGTTTGCAGCGCCGCGGCATTCAGCTGATGGCAGCGTTCTTATTCTCGGTTTATATCTTAGATGTTTTACGGCTTGGCATCTTCTTGTTTTTAATCCCGATTATTTGGTTTTATAGCTTTTTTGACGCGATGCAGAAGGTTTCAAGATATGGTGAAGAAGAAATTGAAGATATCCCGATTATCTCGTATTTCCTTAACCATCAAAAATGGGTGGGAATTGGACTTGTCCTAATGGGTCTCTATTATTTGGTGATGAACGTCCTGATCCCGGCATTTTCACCAATGTTAAGCAGGATGATTCATATTGATGTCTCGTATTGGATGCAAGGCTACTTCCAGCCATACCTTCAGACCGGACTTGTTTGTGTCCTGTTGATTGGCGGCGGAATCAAGCTGTTATCCGGAAGTAAACATAAAAGGGAGGCGGAGAACAATGAGTAAGTGGGGAAAAGCAATAGCAGGACTGGCCATAATCGGAGCCGGAATTGGGTTCCTTTTTAGAAAAAGAAAGGTGGAGGAGGAAGCATGAGAACATGGCGTGTTGGGACGTTTTCGATGGGGGCCTCGCTCTTGTTTCTTGGCCTTTTCCTTTTCTTTTCGAGGATTTTGAACTTTAATCTTGTTCAGGTGATGACGGCGTGGTGGCCGCTATTATTAGTGGTATTGGGAGTCGAAATTCTCCTCTATTTGTTCTTGTCACGGCAGGAAAAGCCGGTGTTAAAATATGATTTTCTAAGTATTTTCTTTGTTGGCGTGATTGGGACGGTTGGTATTGCCTTTGCTGTCTTAAGCGCAACAGGTCTAATGGATAAGGCAGAAGAGGTAATGGCGAGGGAAGAACGGTCGTTTGAACTGCCTGCTTTTTCTTACCAGATGGACGACAGCATTAAACGAGTGGTAGTCAGGACAGTTGGGTATGATATGACAATTGAGGCAACCGAGGAAAAAGAGGTCTCGATGTTTGGTACATACCGGGTACAAACGGGGAAAAAAGAGCAGCTGTTGAAAAGTGCAGATGATATCATCGTGGCTAACAAAAAGGGTGATACGCTTTATTTAAATATGAAGACGCTGCCGAACGAGATTGGACCGTTTGATTCGCAGGGAATGGTCGCGGGAACCATTCTTGTACCGAAGGATGTAAAGCTTGAAGTAATCGGAACTGGTAATTCGTTAATGTTAAAGCCGCGCATGCTTGCAAACGACTGGGATATTGAGAGTGCCTCATCGATTATCGTTGATGTTTCGGAAAACAACAATTTGAAGGTAGCCGCTGTTGGGGTTGAGCATGTTAGCGGGAAAGACGGTGAGTGGCAGGTGTCAGAAAAGGAGAGTCCGGAATATGGGACGAGTAAGAATGCTGTTTATCAATCAGGTGAAGGTAAATACCGTATTCATATTGCTAATGCCTATGATGTTAGCCTTTACTCAAATCACTAAGAATCCTCGTTTATTTTTTGCAAAAAAATAAAAAGACGTTATGATAGTATACGGACGTTGAAGGAGATAATACTTCTTATGGCTTTTCAATTTGTTTGTAAGCGATGATAATAATTGGTAGAATATTGAATTGACAAAGCCATTGTTATTTAATAAATAGGATGATGATGATGAAAAGAGCAAGACTTATTTACAATCCTACATCAGGACGAGAAGTTCTGAAGCGGAATCTGCCGGAAATTCTTGGAAAATTAGAGGTTGCCGGGTATGAAGCATCTTGTCATGCAACGACGGGTGCGGGTGATGCCACGAATGCAGCTCGGATAGCTGTCGAGCGCCAGTACGATGTTGTCATTGCAGCCGGCGGCGATGGAACGATTCATGAGGTCGTAAACGGCCTGGCTGCGCAGGAATATCGTCCAAAATTAGGCATTATTCCGGCTGGCACAACGAATGATTTTGCCCGAGCCCTTCATATTCCCAGGGATGTTGGGAGTGCTGTGGATATAATCACGAAAGGGGAATTAATTCCCGTAGATATTGGCCGGATTAATGATCGCTATTTTATTAATATTGCGGGTGGCGGTAGAATTACCGAGATTACATACGAGGTACCAAGCAAATTAAAAACGATGCTCGGCCAGCTGGCCTACTATTTAAAAGGAATGGAAATGCTTCCTTCGATTAAAGCCTCGGATCTCAAGATTGAATATGACGGGAAGCTTTTTGAAGGGGAAGCGATGATGTTTCTGGTCGGGCTGACCAATTCGATTGGTGGCTTTGAAAAGCTCGCACCTGACGCCTCCATTAATGATGGTTTGTTTTCTCTGTTGATTTTGAAAAAAGTAAATCTTGCGGAGTTTACCCGGATTGCAACGTTAGCAATTCGCGGTGAACATGTGAATGACCCGAATGTAATCTACACACAGGCAAATCGGATAAAGGTTTATTCTGATGAAAAAGTGCAGTTAAATTTAGATGGCGAGTTCGGCGGCCTTCTGCCGGCGGAGTTTGAGAATCTATACCGCCATTTAGAGGTGTTCGTGCCCCTGGATAATATTCGTCCGAATGACCGGCCGACAGACTGGGAGTCGGGAAAAAGATATAGCTAAAGTGAAGTTCGTTCCGATTGGAGCGAGCTTTTTTGTCGCATAAGCATTAAATAGTTTCAGCGGTTCAGACTTCTGTGTATAATGAATTAAAGACATCAGTCAAGACAGTTAAAGGGGCGATGTGGTATGAAGGCATTCATTAATATCGATTACACCTATGATTTTGTTGCGGATGCGGGGGCGTTAACCTGTGGCGAGCCTGGGCAGGCGATTGAGGGGAAAATTGTTGAATTGACTAAAGAGTTTATTGCAAATGGCGACTACGTTGTTTTTGCCATTGACGTCCATGATCAAGGGGACGAATATCATCCAGAAACGAAGCTGTTCCCGCCGCATAATCTACGCGGCACCTCTGGCCGGGACTTATATGGTGCACTCCAACGAGTATATGAAGAGAATAAACAGCGTGAAAATGTTGCCTTTATGGATAAAACAAGATACTCGGCATTTGCTGGTACGGATCTTGAAATTAAATTACGAGAGCGCGGAATTACTGAGGTTCACTTGGTTGGTGTTTGCACCGATATTTGCGTGCTTCACACGGCCGTTGATGCGTACAATAAAGGATTTAAGATTGTTGTTTACAAGGATGCCGTTGCATCGTTTAATCCAGCGGGACATGAGTGGGCTCTGGGACATTTTGAACAATCGCTTGGAGCTATAGTTAAATAGACTTATTAAGCTAATAGGAAAGTATACATTTTCCCCAAAAATGTATACTTTCCTATTTCTCATAAATTTAACTGAGCCTCTGTCTTCGTCCTATAGGACTCGCCAATCGACGAGTTTCCATTTATGGTATTATGGGTTATAATGGTGAAAAGTTGTAATAGTATTTCGGAGGTCGAATTATGAAACACATTTATCATGATGATAGTTTAACTCTGCATACCGATCTATACCAGATTAATATGGCAGAGACGTATTGGAGAGATGGCATACATAATAAACGTGCGGTCTTCGAGCTATTTTTCCGCAAACTTCCTTTCGGAAACGGCTATGCTGTTTTCGCTGGCTTAGAAAAAATCATTCAGTTTATTCAAGGTTTCCGCTTTAGCGAAGAAGATCTAGAGTATTTGAAAAATGAAGTAGGTTACAAGGACGATTTTCTAGAATATCTAAAAAACATAAGGTTTACTGGCTCCATTCGTTCCATGAAAGAAGGCGAGCTGGTCTTTGGCAATGAGCCCATTTTACGGGTTGATGCCCCTCTGGGTGAAGCACAGTTAATTGAAACGGCTTTGCTTAATATTGTGAATTACCAAACATTAATTGCTACGAAAGCCTCCAGAATCAAACAAGTTGTCGGCAGTGAAGTGGCGATGGAATTTGGGACAAGACGGGCACAGGAAATGGATGCAGCGATTTGGGGAACGAGAGCAGCATATCTTGCCGGCTTTGATGCGACAAGCAATGTAAGGGCCGGGAAACTGTTTGGCATTCCTGTTGCTGGAACACATGCCCATTCAATGGTCCAAGCCTATAAAGATGAATATAAGGCATTTCATAAATATGCGGAAACGCATAAAGACTGTGTCTTTTTAGTAGATACGTATGATACCCTCCGTCTTGGTGTACCTAATGCCATTAAGGTGGCAAAAGAGCTGGGGGATAAGATTAATTTTATCGGGATCCGCCTTGACAGCGGCGACCTTGCCTACCTTTCAAAGGAGGCGCGTAAAATGCTTGATGAGGCTGGCTATAAAAATGCTAAGATTTTTGCTTCAAGCGATTTAGATGAGCACACCATTATCAACTTAAAAGCGCAGGGTGCTAAAATCGAGAGCTGGGGAATTGGCACAAAGCTAATAACTGCTTACGATCAAGCGGCGCTCGGTGCTGTATATAAAATTGTTTCAATCGAAGATGAGAACGGTAAAATGGAGGATACGATTAAGATTTCCTCTAATCCGGATAAAGTGACGACTCCCGGGATGAAAAGAATATACCGGATTATCAATAATACGAACCACCATGCCGAAGGTGATTATATCGCAATGGAGGATGAAAAACTACCGGAAAAACAGCTCCGGATGTTCCATCCAACCCATACCTACATTAACAAGGTGGTTACGAACTTTACGGCAAGAGAGCTCCATGAAGATATTTTTACGAATGGTGATCTCGTTTATGAAATTCCTTGTCTTGAAGAATCCCGCGCGTATCTGAAGCAAAATCTTGATGCGTTATGGGACGAGTATAAGCGGATTATGAATCCAGAAGACTATCCACTCGACTTAAGTCAAAAGTGCTGGGATAACAAGATGAAAAACATTGAAGAAGTGAAAGAGAAAGTTGCAGCGATGAAAGAATAAGCAGTAGTCGGGCGTCCTTAAGAAGGGCGTCTTTTTGTATATCTACTTAGAGGTTTGTCTAAAGTTAGAACTGAAAGATCCACGTAGTCCCGCCACAACGACGCAATGCCCTCCAACTATGTAGTAAAGATGAGCACGATATACAGAGTCATTTATGAATAACAACAGGAGTTCCAATTGAAACTCTTGATGATAAATCTAGAACATCATGGTTAAACATTCTAATACATCCATGTGAGACATTCTTACCGATGGATGCTGGGTTATTGGTTCCATGGATTCCGTAATGCGGTTTAGATAAGCCCATCCATAGCACTCCAAATGGTCCGCCAGGATGAGGTTGTTTATTGATGATCGTGTATGTCCCGGGAGGTGAGGGGGTCAATATTTTTCCAACTGCAATAGGATAAGTTTTTATAAGCCTATTTCCATCAAAAAGTTTCAATTGATGCTTCGCTGTCGATACATTAATCCATTGCGCCATGAAAAACAACTCCCATTTTTTTGAATAGTGTATGAAATAGCATAGGTGGTTGTGAATCATAGGTGATGAAATAAGGATCGGTATCGTCAGGATGATTGAATTCTAATATTAATAGTCAAATCAAATTTTTTAACAAAAGAACAAAACCCTAGTTGACTTATTGGATTAATGCGATTACTCTATAAATAGAAAATAAATATTTTGAATAGTACATTTAGTCTTATGAGCTTAGCTTATCAGTCAACTGAAGGCTGCTTCCGTTATAACGGGAGCAGTCTTTTTATTTTTACAATTAGGAGGCTGCAACAGCATGCAGGAAATATTTATTCAAAATAGCAAACAACGTGAGTGGCTTGGGCGCCTGTCCCCATTGGAAGCGGATTTTAAAGAAAAGGCCGCGACCTTTGACAAGGAAGGGAATTTTCCTCATGAGAATATTCAAGCCTTACGCAAAATTGGTTACACCAAGGTAACGCTGCCGGAAGAATTCGGCGGGGCTGGATTTTCTCTCTATGATGCCATTCTTTTGCAGGAAAAACTGGGAAGTTATGATGGCAGCACCGCGCTTTCGATTGGCTGGACATTAATGACCGTCGGAGAATTATTTGAAAATCGCTATTGGGACCCGGATAATCTAGCCTTTTTTGCTGAAGAAGTGAACAAAGGCGCCATCATTAACCGGGCGGTGAGTGAAGTGGCTATGGGAAGCCCAATTCGCGGCGGCCGTCCGGGAACAACTGCAAAGCAAATAGATGGAAAATGGATAATTAATGGGCGTAAGAATTATACAACCTGCTCACCGGAACTAGATTACTTCCTAACCTCTGCTTGGATGGAAGAAAAAGAAACCACAGGCTTTTTCCTTATTCCAAAAGAAGCTAAAGGTCTATCCATCGAAGAAAATTGGAATGTGATTGCCATGCGTGGCACTGGCAGCCATGATCTAGTATTAGAAAACGTGGTAGTGGATGAATCTGACTTAGTGGAAATTCCAAGTTACAATACGGGTTTCAAACTGAATGGCTGGGGTCTGCTGATTCCTGCAGCCTATTTAGGTATCGCACAGGCGGCCAGGGACTATGCACTGGAATTTGCCAATACCCATTCACCCAATAGTATAAAGGGTACTATCGCCGGGCTTCCAAATGTGCAGGCATTATTAGGCGAGATCGACTTGGAATTATACAAAGCTAGATTTGCCCTGTATGGTGCTGCAGAAGCTTTTATGGATAAGGATCGTAATAAATCTATTACAAATGAAGCACTTGTTGCCAAACATATCGTGACCAATTCAGCGATTACGGTCGTCGACAAAGCTATGCGATTAGTTGGTGCGAAAAGCTTGCAACTGACCAATCCGCTGCAGCGTTATTACCGGGATGTCCGGGCAGGCCTGCACAATCCGCCAATGGATGATCTAACCATTTCAAAATTAGCTCAAACCGCTATTCAACAATATGAATCTCAGGGAGGAAATGACAATGAAAATGAATAAGTTTTTAAAAATTGCCGGCACAGGAATAGCATTAATAACCCTAATCGCAGGGTGCGGCTCAACCACCAAAACCGGAGCAAAATCAGATGTAGCTGATTCTGGGAAAGAAGTAAGAAAGGTAAAGGTAGCATTTGACCAAGGTGGAAAACCGATAGGATACGTAGATGAAAAGGGTAATCCAACGGGATATGAAATTGAAGTCATGAAATTAGTAGATAAGGCACTGCCGGAATACGAATTTGAATATGTGCCAACAACAAGCGAGGATTTATTAGTAGGGGTGCAGCAAGGAAAATACCAAGCCGGGGTAAAAAATGCCTGGTTCACAGAGGAAAGAACAAAGAATTATATTTTCCCTAAAGAATTCCTCGGACTTAGCGGCGTCGGCCTATTGTTAAAAAAGGAAAAGAAAGATATTAAAGATTTATCAGATTTTGCGAAAGCTAAGCTTTCTTTAGCTCCGATTGCGGCAAGTAATGCTCAATATACGATTGTGGATGAATATAACCAAGCCAACCCTGACAATAAGGTTAAGCTGGAAGCCGGAGATGCCTTCACAGTGGATGTCGTTCAATGGGTAAATGAGGGGCGTGTAGATGGAGGCATATATTTAGGTGCAACGTACGAAAAGCAAGTTCTAGCTAATGATGGCCCTTATCATAATTTAGCGGATGACGTTATCTATAATGAGTTTACGGTTGTAAAAACGTGGCCATTATTCAACAAAAAAGAACAAGCATTTGCCGATGCCTATGATCAAGCCATTAAGAAACTAAAAGAGGAAAAGAAGACAAACGAGATCATGGTTAAGTTTTACAATAATGATTTATTTAAACTATTGGATACTGTAAAAAGGTAACAATCTAAATGGAGGCGGAACATGCAAAAGTATTTTGATGTTACCTACATTTGGAATGCCCTGCCACAGCTTATTCCATTTTTAAAAGTAACATTTATGGTTGCGGGTCTATCGGTTTTGTTCGGAACGATTTTAGGTTTTATCTTAGCCCTGATGAAGCTGGGAACGAGTAAAATGGCAAAAAAGATCGCCAATGGGTATACCACCATCTTAAGATGTACACCATCCATCGTTCTGTTATTTTTGGTTTATTACGGACTTCCAGCCATAATCAGTCCATTTGGTCCAGACCTGAATAATCTTCATACCGCTGTCTTTGTGATAATCACCTTTTCTCTTCAATTTGGGGCATTAATGTCTGAGGTGATGAGAACAGCCTATGAAGCGATTGACAGAGGTCAATATGAGGCAGCTGTTAGTGTCGGACTTAGTCCCGCGCAGGCATTTAGAAGAATTGTTTTACCGCAGGCTTTCGTAGTAGCATTGCCCAATTTCGGCAACAGCTTCCTAGAACTAATGAAAGAAGGATCGTTAGCCTATACCATTGGGCTGGTTGATATCATGGGAAAAGCCAGTCTTATCGTTTCAAATAACTATAATTCTCATTCCTTAGAAATCTATCTTGCCCTATCGCTTATATACTGGGTTCTATCGATATTAATTGAACAATTCTTCTTCAAATTAGAAAAAATATTCAGTAAAGGCAAACAGATGATCAACACAACATAAGGGGGTGACAGAGTGTCAGTCGGATTAGATTATCAGTTTTTAGTTAAAACCTTCTTGACAGCATTATCAGGAGTGCCTACAGCATTGATCATTACGATTGTTTCAATGCTGGTTGCTCTGCCTTTGGGATTTTTACTCGCATTATTCCGGATTAATCGAATTCCCGTCATCAGCCAGCTTGCGCGTGTCTATGTTTCGTTTGTCAGAGGGACACCTGTTATTGTGCAAATTTTTATTATTTTTACAAGTGTCCCCTTACTATTGACACCAATTTTTGAAAAATATCATGTTAAAACTAGTATTTATGATATCAATCCGATTTGGTACGCATTCATTGTTTTTTCCTTGAATACCACTGCTATTTTAATAGAAGTATTTCGATCCGCTATTAGCACGGTAAGCAAGGGTCAGTTGGAGGCCGCTTATTCCGTTGGATTAAACAATGTGCAGGCATTTAGAAGAATTATCATTCCACAGACATTAGTGGTGGCATTGCCCAATATTTGTACAGCAACGGTCAATCTCATTAAAGCTACCTCTTTGGGCTATGCGTTGTCATTGAAAGAGATTACGTTAAGAGCCCAAGTAGCAGCCAATGTTGGCTACAATTATATAGAAGCGTACATTGATATCTTTCTCGTCTATCTCCTTTTATGCAGTTTAGTGGAATACTTATTTAAGCTGTATGAAAAACGGTTACGGAAGTATAAAGAAGCCAGTGCCTAAGATCATGATGGGAGGCAAAACACATGTTAGAGATTAAGAATATCCATAAATCCTTTGGAAAGAATGAGATTTTGAAAGGAGTAGATTTAAAGATTGATAGGGGGGATGTGGTCGTCATTCTGGGCCCAAGTGGCTCTGGGAAAACGACCTTACTCCGTTGCATCAACTTTCTTGAGCGGGCGGATGAAGGGCAGGCTATTTTTGGGGATATTGATGTAAACCTCAACTCTGCCTCCAGAAAGCAAATTCATCAAATCAGGCAAAAGATCGCTTTTGTGTTTCAGAATTATAATTTGTTTAATAATAAAACCGCATTAGAGAATGTGACAGAAGGTCTTATTATTGGAAGAAAAGTTCCGAAAGCGGAAGCCAATGAGATCGGCAAACAGGCATTGGTGAAAGTCGGTTTGGCAGATAAATTGAATGCCTACCCCAGCGAGCTATCCGGTGGCCAGCAGCAGCGGGTAGGCATTGCAAGAGCCATTGCGTTAAATCCAGATATTATTTTATTTGATGAACCAACTTCGGCCCTCGATCCAGAATTAGTCGGCGAGGTATTAACCGTGATGAAAACCATCGCAAAAGAAGGAACCACCATGCTGGTTGTCACCCACGAAATGTCTTTCGCAAAAGACGTAGCAAACAGAGTGATCTTTATGGACGGGGGTGTCATCGTAGAACAAAATACCCCTAAGGAAATTTTCTCACGACCCAAAGAAGAAAGAACGCAGCAGTTCTTAAGGCGGGTCATACCTGAGGATTTTATATATACTATTTAAATGGACGGTTCTCTGTTTCACTTTTTTAGGAATGTAATATGAAGCAAAATCGTAAAATCAAGCGCAGTCATGTTTAGACTGCGCCTTTGATGTGTTATTATTGTATCCCGCGAGAATCCAATCGACAAAATGGGGTTCGCAACAGACAGACACGTCAATCAGAAAGAAATGATCATTCCGTCTTTACCGGCATACGTTCCCATTGTAGCGCCCATATAACTAATAATTACTGCTTTTGGGTGAAACTGCTTGATCAGCTCTTGTTTGATGGCCTCGGCATCTTCTACATTTCCTGTGTGTGTGATCCCAAATGTCAGGTTAGAAAAATCTGTTCCTCTTTCCTGAATGATTTCTAGAACTCTCTTTTGAAACTTCTTTTTCCCGCGTATTTTCTCAAGAATTTCTACTTTCCCTCCGGTGACTCTTTCTAAAATCACCTTGATATTGAGAATTTTGGCAAGTGATCCTTGAAATTTACTTAATCGTCCGCCTTTTACGATATTTTCTAATGTGTCTAAAAGGACAAGGATATTCATTTTATCCCGATAAGCGATTAACTCTTTGACGATTTCTTCTATTGTATGTCCCTGACCGGCAAGTTCAGCAGCACGGATAATCTGGAGACCATGTCCTAATGAGCCTGCTAAAGTATCAAATACTGTAACCTTTACATTAGATAATTCTTTTCCGATGCATGCTGATTGATAGGTACCACTAAGCCCTGATGAGATGGTAAGGCAGAGAATTTCCGTGTCCGGACCACCATATTTGGTAAACGCCTCTGCAAATGAGGCGGGGGAGGGTTGGGATGTCTTCGGCAGGGCATCTGTAGAAAACATTTTCGTAAAAAATTCTTTTGGTGTAAGATCAACTTTTTCTAAATAATCGTGTTCCCCAATCGTGACTATCAAAGGGACCATCGTGATATCATATTGCTCTATAAATTCCGCAGGCAGATCAGCTGAACTGTCTGTAATGATTTTTATCATTGCCATTTCCACCTCTAGTTTTTATAACAGTATAATTAAGTATAACAGTTCTGGATTTTTATCGCAGAAAAGACCTCTGGTTGAGATCTCTTCTTATAGTATAAGAAGTATAAGAAATTAAATAATTATTATGATACGTAAAAAGAAAAGCAGACCTAAAGGAACATTTTTCCTTTAAATCTGCCTTTTTTTTATTTTTGTTTAAAGTATTCCATAAAAGCATGGAAAATTTCAATGCCCTGGTAGGTGAGCATTCCCGCCGCTGATAACGAAAAGAATCCAATAAGAACAAAACGAATCCACATATTATTTCCTCCCTTATTAATGATTTTTCTTAAGATTCGGGAGGGAGGATTAAATAGTTCGATTGATGGAATTTGGGTATGAGAAAAATCTGATTTCTGTTAAGCTTAAAAAACCAAAAAATGGGTGGAATGACAACTGTTAAAATGATGAAGGAAAACAGGAATAATACTTGCAGGTCAAATAATTGTTTTTTCTCATCGTCCAACTGTGACTTCACCTTTGAATCATCTAAGTGGATGATTCCTTTGATTTCAGAATGTGAGTGCGGAATAAAGTTCGAAAAGTGTAAAAAGTTGAATGCAAGGAAGGCAAGTAGCAAGGGAATGGAAAGGGTCTTTATAATCTTTATCGGTATCCACTCCTTCCAATGAGATTGTTTTAATCATATACACTTTTATTATATTTGAAAACAAAAATATTCTGACAATTTTTTTAATTTTTTTTGAAAAAGGGCTCTGGCAGCATGGCAGATTTCGCAATTAACCTGTCATTGTGTTACAATCTTAGCTAGTCAAAATGAGTAAAGGAAGAAACGGATGAGCAGACCATTACCAGTAAATAAAAATGAGTATATAGATGTTGTCTTTGAAGATTTAACCCATGATGGGGCAGGAGTAGCGAAGGTGGATGGTTATCCGCTGTTTGTCTCAAACGGCCTGCCTGGCGAGAAAGCAAAAGTTAAGGTGATTAAGACCGGCAAAGGCTATGGGATTGGCCGCCTGATCGAGCTTTATGAGAAAAGCCCATACCGAGTAGACATTGCTAGCAGCGAGCGGCATAAATTCGGCGGCTGCCAGCTCGAGCATATTAGCTATGAAGGTCAGTTGAAGTACAAAGAGAATCAGGTTCGGCAAGTCCTCACTCGAATCGGTAAATTAGAGGATGTAGTTGTTCATCCGATTTTAGGCATGGACAATCCATGGCATTATCGGAACAAGGCCCAGGTACCTGTAGGCGAAAAGGATGGTAAATTGATCGCCGGATTTTTTAAACCGAGGAGCCATGAAATTGTCGATACAAATGAGAGCTTGATTCAGCTGCCGGAAGTTAATGAAGCGGTACAAACTGTAAAGTCGATATGCAGCGAACTTTCCATACCCGCTTATCATGAAGAGACGCATAAAGGTGTTCTTAGACACATCATGGCACGGTATGGTCAGCAGACGGGCGAGCTTATGGTGGTGATCATTACAAGAACAGCAGATCTTCCTCAGAAAAATAGATTGGTTGAGGAAATTATTGCGCGGCTGCCGAAAGTAAAGTCGATTGTTCATAATGTGAATTCGAAGCGGACCAACGTGATTATGGGGGAAAAAACGACCGTCCTGTGGGGAATTGAAGTCATCTATGACTACATTGGCGACGTGCAGTTTGCAATTTCCGCGCTGTCGTTTTATCAAGTCAATCCTGTGCAGACAAAGGTTTTATATGATAAGGCGCTTGAATATGCGGGACTAAGCGGTGAAGAATCAGTGATCGATGCGTATTGCGGCATTGGAACCATCTCTTTATTTTTAGCACAAAAGGCACGCAAGGTTTTCGGTGTAGAAGTGGTCCCAGAGGCGATTGAGGATGCAAAGCGGAATGCAGAATTGAACGGTATTACGAATGCGGAATTTGCAACTGGTGAAGCGGAGGTCGTGATTCCGAAGTGGTATAAAGAAGGAAACAATGCCGATGTTTTAATGGTTGACCCGCCGCGCAAAGGCTGTGACGAAGCCCTCCTGCAAACGATTATTGAAATGAAACCAAAGAAGGTTGTGTATGTTTCCTGTAACCCGGCGACATTGGCACGGGATTTGCGGATTCTAGAAGATGGCGGCTACAAAACCGTGGAAGTGCAGCCAGTGGATATGTTTCCGATGACGACACATTGTGAAGCGGTCGCGCGGTTGGAGTTGGTATAATAGAAAAGCAGTTGATATAGAAAAAATCTATACCATCTGCTTTTTTGTTTATAAAAATACCATTCAGGACCGATTTTCGTTAAAATAAACATTGCCTTATTTTCACAATAGTTTTTCACAAATTATAAATGTCCAAATGTACTTGTGTTTGAAAATAAGTTATTAAGCATGATATAAGTGTAAAAGAAGTGGAACATTTGGCTTTATATTTTTTGACCGAGAGTTTGAAGTTGTATCCATAGTGAGAGGATTTGAGTTTGAAATGATAGATAATTTTTGGCGTGATTTACCACGACCATTTTTTGTACTTGCACCAATGGAAGATGTGACAGATGTTGTTTTTCGTCACGTAGTAAGTGAAGCCGGTCGACCGGATGTATTTTTCACAGAGTTTACAAACTCGGATAGCTATTGTCATCCAGAGGGCATGAAAAGTGTACGTGGCCGTTTGCTTTTTACAGAAGATGAACAGCCAATGGTGGCACATATTTGGGGGGATAATCCCGAATATTTCCGTCAAATGAGTATTGGCATGGCAGAGCTAGGATTTAAAGGCATCGATATTAATATGGGCTGCCCTGTACCGAATGTGGCATCGAGAGGGAAGGGTAGTGGCCTTATTCTGCGTCCAGACGTTGCGGCAGAACTTATTCAAGCAGCAAAAGCGGGCGGACTGCCTGTCAGCGTGAAAACACGACTTGGCGATAAGGAGGTTCTGGAGTGGGAGGAGTGGCTAACGCATATTTTAAAACAGGATATAGCGAACCTTTCTATTCATTTACGTACAAGAAAGGAAATGAGCCAAGTAGATGCGCATTGGGAGCTAATTCCGGAAATCAAAAAATTACGTGACCGTATCGCACCAAATACGCTGCTAACAATCAATGGGGACATTCCTGACCGTCAAACTGGGCTGCAGCTTGCTGAACAATATGGTATTGATGGCGTTATGATCGGGCGAGGTATTTTTAAAAATCCTTTTGCTTTTGAAAAAGAGCCAAAAGAGCATAGCAGTAAAGAATACCTTGATCTTTTAAGACTGCAGCTTGATCTTCAAGATCAATATGCAGAAGCACTGCCACGTTCAATCACAGGGCTTCATCGCTTTTTCAAAATTTATGTCAAAGGATTCCGTGGAGCTGGTGAATTAAGAAATCAATTGATGAACACGAAATCAACAGATGAAGTGCGTGCATTGCTTGATAACTTTGGAAAAGAATGTTGATGGGACGAGGACAGTGAAATGATGTAACACTCAAAAAGTTAGAGAAAAAATGAATCACATCAACTCATGTGTACTTATTTTATTCAGTTTCAAGTTCCTTTGCAGCCGGCAACTTTTGTTTTGATAAAGTCTGTTTTCTGAAAGAAAAAGGTCTTAAGAATGTAATAAACCCACCAGCATCCTTGTATTGCCACATACATTCCACACACGTTGAGTGCGTCTCGCAGATAGTTTTAAAAGAAGCAGCAGACCCCAAATAGGGGATTCTGCTGCGTTTTAGTCAGGTATGGAAGCCGAAAAACGATAGTGGATGAAAGGTGTTCTATCATCCTTTACTTCAATACGATTTATAAAGCGGTGCAAAATCTCGGGTGTTAATTCATCGAAATTTAGAAATTGAAGTAATTCTTGTTTTAACTTCTCAATGCTATCCGCCGTTTGTTCACTTTCCATCGCTGTTAAAAGATTGTTCTTCTTTTCCACTAACTCGTTAATTTCCGTATTATTAGCTTCTATATTTTCACGGTATTCCTCTTGAGTAATTATCTCTTCGGCTAACATATTGATATACTTTCTTTTTCGACCCTTTATGATCTCGAGTTTCTTGTCTAATTTCTCAAGTCGTTTTTGAATGTTTTGCTTCGATTTTTTTGATTGAGCTTCTAATTTATTTAAATATTGCTTCTTGTCAATTTGTTTCACTAACTTCTGGATGTCAGTTAGGACTGTATCTTTCAGTAAGTTCTCTTTAATAAGATGATTACTGCAAGCTTTTTTACCATGACGTGCATAACTCCCACAAATATAGCCTTCACGATTACTCCTGTACCACATTCCTGTACCGCAGTCTTTGCAAAAAAGAATGTTGGTAAATAGGTGCTTCTTAGGTGCTGTAATATACTTTGTTCTAATCTTCATTTGTTGCTGAACGGCATCAAACATATCACGTGGGATTATTGCTATATGAGCATCTCTAACAATTATTTGTTTTTCTGACTCAACTTTTTTTCTCTTCTTACTTGTCACACTTACTGTAGTTGAACGATTCTGTACTAAGTCACCTACGTAGTGAGGGTTGGTAAGAATAAGTCTAATTGTCGAATCATTCCATTTATCACTTGCGTTCTTTTTGCCAGCTACGTCATCAGGTGTAGGGATGCCTTCATTGTATAATCGCTTTGCGATACTATCACGACCACTTCCAGACAAGTACTCTTGGGAAATTCTTCTAACGATGTTTGGTGTATTGTCATCTTTAATAACAAGTTTGCCTTCTTGAACTTCATATCCGTAGGGGGCATTAGAACCTTTGTAAAGCCCTTTTTTTGCACGGGTGCGCAAGGTTTCTTTAACACGGTTACTTGTATTTTGAGACTCTTGTTCATACATCCAAGCGTATAAACCAACCATATTAGTGTTTCCTGCTAAAGTATTAATGGCATTATCTAGCGTGATAAGCTAAGATGATATCGTACTTTTTCTCTTGAGCATCTTGTATCATCTTTTGAAGGTTTTTCCTCTTTGCAGTAGTTCCCGTTTGGACATCCACATAAAAATCGTATATGTCCCATCCTTGCTCCATAACGTATCTGTAAAACAGTTCTTTCTGATACTTTAATGAAGCTTTTTGTTCTTCTTTATCCATAGACGTTCATATTACCGCCTATCTAAAAATAATAAAGAACATATTACCGCCAATTAGCTTGAGCAGTGTTATATAGCTTTTTAGAGAAGAAATCTTTGTTATTATTTTTTAAATAAGTTGGGTCATAGTCAATCATACATTCCTTTGTTTGGCTGTTTCAAGCAATGTATTTATGTATATCTATGTATTATCAGTACTCAAGTGACTACAGCCATTGAAATATATCAACTCGACAATGCCATTACACCAAATAACAAATAGTGTACCAAAGAATGACAGATGATTTATCACAGCATTTTTCTGGTGTAAAAGATATAAAACCATAGTTTTGATAATCAAAATTGTTATAAAATTTAGATTGACTTTCAATAAAATAGGTCTTCTGCAAACGTGCTAAACAAATTCTTGAATTGCGTAGTAGACTCATACTGCGCAGCAACAAATTTTAAGTTTGTACTATTACTGCTAGTGTGCATTTATAACAATGATATCGAAAAAAGAAGATTGCTTCAAAGGTACCATATACAACCATGGTACTTTTCTTTTTCAGGGGAATAATTCCATATTTATGAATAATTAGAACAATAAATTGTTATTTTCTGTTATCATTTTAGTATGAAGATTAATGTCAGTCCGTTAGTTTCAGAACCTATTAAAAAAAGTATCATGAGTAAATTTCCATTGCTAATACGATCAACGTTAGAGAACATATTCGAAATCTTCTTTAAGGCTGGAATCCGTCGATTAACAAAGTGGAGCGAGCGTCAAAATATGGATATTCATTAGAAGGACATCAAATATGGTAAACGCTTACACAAAGGCATCTGCTTGCGTAAAGAATAAGATATGAGGAGGTGATATAATGGTTACATGTGAAAACTGTCAAAAATCGTTGTCTGGCGGCGACTTAACTCTTCCTTGGGAAGACGGAGATAATGCTTATGCATACGTCACATGCCGGCACTGTGGACATGAGAATATTAAATACGGTTTTGGCGAAGATGATTAATTATTCTACATAGTTGATAATTGCAAATTTTACCCTGAACAAGAAAATCCAGGGGGAAAGTCCCCTTGGTCCCGCTAGAGATGTGATTAATGGTTTCGAGATTATAAACGTAGAAGATAGTTTGATAGTGTTCGCAATATTTACAATTTAATTTAAGCCTGAAAAGAGGCTTTGCTTGGATGAAATGAATTTGGAGGACTAATTATGGGGAAGAGAACTATTGCAACAAATTTTGATGTTAGTAAAGATGCAACTGGAGGTTTAGTTAACCTCAATTATACTTGCCCCTACTGTCATTATGAGAACTATGAACTGATATTCATTGGTGCTGCCAACATGGACAAACTTGATAATGATTTTGAAACAGACCAAGTGTGTAAAATCTGTGGAAGAGATGTAATAATTGAATGTCGATAGTTTATATACCATTCAATAAAAGTGGGCACTTAAAATTCTAATTTGCGGTGAGTATCATGAACTTGTTCCCTAGTGCGCCTATTCAGGTGGACATGTTCCCAAGAACTGCAAAATGGTAGACTCATTTACTGTTGAACTCCCTAAGAAAGAATAAACTCACCAGAAATCTCTTGTGTTGTCACATACACTCAACGGATATGGTATGTGGGAACAAAGTCAACACCTAACCTAATTTTAATGTTATGAAAATTTAGGGGAAGTTTGAAATGATTTCTGATTCTTATTTCGTTTACCCACTACTGCACAGTACAACGATACTATTCAATAGAATAAAAGATATTCTATCGAACATTTGAAAAGCCCTCATATTCTTTAAATTTGAGGAGTAAAGATTTATTTAACATATTATGTGGGAAAACTATCCTATACTGACTTTGAGGAGTGAGAGGATGTTCGTGAAAGGGAACATTATTGCAGGTGAATTTGATTCGACTATCAATGAATTTTCCTTACAGAAAGTTAAGAATTTCGAAACAGAGTCGGTCCTTAATGAAGACCAGTTAAATAATATTTATCATTATTTAAAAAAACATCAGCATGAAGAGGATGGACAAATTATTACTTTATACGATCAAATGCTTGTACGCTTAGCACAGAATGAAGTTAACCAGTTAATTGTTGATTTAGAGAAAGTAATGTCCTTGTATCACTGATACATATAGAGTATTTTGTACGAACTAAAGAAGCAGACCCCACTGGATCTGCTTCGTTTTATGATGGATTTGTTGACCATAATCCAGCTGTTTTAACGAATACTCTTGGATTAAATTTTAAACTAGCCACGACTAATTCTGCAAGGTCTTCTGGGTGCATCACGTTTTCTTCATTGCCTTTAACAAGATTTGTATCAATGGCTAAATCTGTAACGACCGTACTTGGTGTTAAAGCAGTAACACGGACATTATGTTTTCTTACTTCTAGCATAAGTGATTCTGTTAGCCCTAAAACAGCGAATTTAGAAGCACTGTAAGCACTTGTAACAGGAGCACCTTTTTGGCCAGCAGATGAAGAGATATTGATGATATCTCCTGATTTTCTTTCGATCATTCCTGGTAATACTGCTCTTGTTACATTATACACACCCATTAAATTGACTTGGATGATTTTTTCCCATTCTTCTGGTGTTAGATCAAGGAACCCACCAAATTTAGCAACACCAGCATTGTTGATTAGGATATCAATTGGGCCTAAGTCTGATTTGATATGTTCAACAGCATGGGTAACGGATTCAAGATCGGTCACATCTGCTGTTGCTGCAGAAACCTTTACATCAAATTGTGCTAGTTCAGCAGAAACCTTTTCTAGATTAGACATATTTAAGCCGATTAGGCCTAAATGAACGCCTTCTTTTGCTAAGGCGATAGCAGTAGCACGTCCAATGCCTCTTCCTGCGCCAGTAACTATTGCAGTTTTTCCATTTAAAGAAATCATTTTATCACTCCTAAAATTATTACAAATTGAAGTAGTTCATTCTAACAGAAAGACCGCAATCTTGCATGGAAACAGCTTGCGGTCTTTCCTATTTAGAACTCGAGGAATAATATATTTATTCTAAGTTCGCGTGTCTACCGTACATTTTATTGGTATCCAAACCTTTTTTCTCCATGAACCGAAGAATCACAGCGTCGTAAAATAGTAAAAGTGTTTGCTCAAATAATGAGCCCATTGGTTGAATCGTCTTAAAATCACTCTCCGACTGATCTTTAGGTGAGCCAGGCAACTTAATTGTGATATCCGCTAATTGTCCAATAGTGGACTCAGGGAAAATGGTTACAGCTGCAATCGTCCCACCGATGCTTTTTGCCTTCTCAGCCATGGAAACTAAACCTTTCGTTTCTCCTGAACCTGATCCAATGATTAAGATGTCATCTTTTTCAAAGTTAGGGGTTACTGTTTCGCCAATCACATAGGCATCTATCCCCATGTGCATCATTCGCATGGCGAATGATTTGGCCATAAATCCAGATCTACCTGCGCCTGCAACAAAGATTTTTTTTGATTCAAGAATCCCATTAACTAATTTTTCAGCTTCATCATTCGAAATTAAATCTAGGGAGCGATTTAACTCTTTTATGATTTCAGCTAGGTATTGAGTTGTATTCATGATCTGAATTACCCTTGATTAATCATTTGTTGCATTTTGGCAGCAGCAGCTTTTTTATCAGCTTGTCCAGTAATCCCGCCACCTACAATGACAAGGTCTGGTTGTACTTTGATGACTTCTGGAAGTGTGTCTAACTTAATACCACCTGCGATTGCAGTTTTAGCATTTTTTACAACACCTTTGATGGTTTGTAAATCTTCAAAAGAGTTCTTTCCAACTGCTTGAAGATCGTAGCCAGTATGAACACAAATATAATCAACGCCCATAGCGTCTACTTCTTTTGCACGTCCAGCAAGGTCTTTTACAGCAATCATATCAACAAGGATTTTTTTACCTTGTTTTTTCGCTTCTTCAACAGCACCTTTGATTGACATATCTTCAGCAGTTCCAAGAATTGTGACGATATCTGCACCTGCTTCAGAAGCTTTCATTACTTCATAACCAGCTGCATCCATGATTTTTAGGTCTGCTAATACCTTTAAGTTAGGGAATGCTTTTTTAACTGCTTTTACAGCATGAAGACCTTCATTGATTACAACCGGTGTACCGATTTCAACGATATCAATATGTTCCTCTACTTCTTTTACCAGCTCAATTGCTTCTGGGATATTGACTAAATCTAATGCTAATTGTAATTCCATCTATATTCACTCCTATAATTATTTTATTGTTGTAAAGTGATAATGTCTCCAAAGGGTAATAAACTTTTACAGTAATATTATCCTTATAGTGCATTATCTGTACCTGCCAGCAATAAGGGATATCATGTCCTCTCGCTGAACAATTACAAGTATACAACGTATGATTTAAAATTGAAAGTACGCACTTTTATTTTACATAGTGTTAAAAAGTATACTATGAAAAAATCCGCTTATTTACTATTATTTTAGTGATAACAAGGCAATGTGAAATTTCGCATTTCTTCAATTCTGTATAAGTTTGTTATGGCCAGGGAGAGGATACAGTTGGGGTTGAAGAGAGAGCTGGTTATTATGATCAAGCTGGTGCTATTCGCGACATGTTTCAAGATCATATGCTGCAAATGTTAATTGGTTTAGGAAAAAATGGATTAAGGGTAAAATTCAAAGTATAAAAATGAAATCCGTATTTCTAGCCAATATTAATGAAGTAATGTGAAAAAATATTACGGTAGGTGCAAAAATGGATGAAAAACAAATAGTCGGTGAAAAAGCAGCAGAGTTTGTTAAAGATGGCATGGTTGTGGGGCTTGGTACGGGTTCGACAGTTTTTTATACCATACAAAAGCTTGGTCAGCTAGTGAAGGAAGGCCTTTTCATTAAAGGTATTCCAACTTCTGTTCAAACGGAAGAATTGGCTAAAGAATTAGGCATTCCACTTACTAGCTTTAGTGAAATAGAAAGTATAGATATTGCTATTGATGGAGCAGATGAAGTCAATTCAGAATTAGAACTGATCAAAGGTGGTGGCGGCGCACTTTTAAGAGAGAAAATCATAGCGAGAGCAGCTAAAATATTTATTGTTGTAGCAGATTCATCTAAAAGGGTAGAGAAATTAGGTGCGTTTCGATTGCCTGTAGAAGTTATTCCGTTCGGTTATGAAATGACAGAAAAACATATTAGAGCCATTGGTTTAGTCCCGGAAATTCGATTAAACGGTGGAACTCCGTTTATTACTGATAATGGGAACTATATTTTTGACTGCCAAATTCCTGAGCACGTTCAGCCTGAAATGTTAGAACGAATGCTTAACATGATACCGGGAGTCGTTGAAAATGGGTTGTTTGTTGGAATGACTGACTTGGTGATCACTTTAGATCAAGAAAAAAATGTTGTCATGTTAAGAAGGTAAGAACATAAGAGAGAGACTTTGAGTCCCTCTCTTATGTTTTTTATATCTTTACAATGATTCTACCTCTTGCTTGGCCTTTTAAAATAGTAGGCAAGTTTTCAGGTAATTCTTCAAGTGTAATTTCTTTCTGTATAATTTCAGAAAGAGTAGAAGGTTTTAAATCGGTTGCCATGCGATTCCATAGTTCTTGCCGAACATCCATTGGACAATAAACAGAATCAATACCGAGAAGGTTTATGCCACGTAAAATAAACGGAAACACTGTGGTAGGAACGCTTCCTCCACCAGTTAAACCACTGACCGCAACAGAACCATTGTATTGGATTTTACTTAAGATGGATGCAAGTGTCTCTCCTCCGACTGGATCAACCGCTGCAGCCCAATTTTGTTTATCAAGAGTTTTTATTTTACCATTAAAGACATCTTCACGAGAGATAATCTCTTTTGCACCGAGCTTATGTAAAAAAGTATGCTCAGAATTTTTACCCGTACTAGCGACAACTTCATATCCTCTTTTTGAAAGCATGGAAACAGCTAAACTTCCTACCCCACCAGTAGCTCCAGTGACAAGGACTTTGCCCTTTTCTGGCGATAAACCGTTATCTTCTAACCTTTGAATGGAGAGGGCTGCAGTAATACCTGCTGTCCCCAAAATCATTGATTCCATCAACGTTAAATTTTCAGGTAAAGGGACAATCCAATCACCAGGAATGCGGGCATATTCACTATAACCACCATAATGGGATACCCCAATTTCATAGCTTGTTGCTATGATCTCATCTCCTTCGCGGAAGCGTGGATCTTGAGACGATACGACTACACCTGCTAAATCAATACCTGGAATAAAGGGATAGGTTGTGACGATTTTTCCATTCGGAATACTAGCTAAACCGTCTTTATAGTTAATCGCTGAATAAGAAACCTTGATTAAAACATCACCTTGAGGTAACTCATTTAAGGTAATATTTTTGACTTGAACAGAAAAATCGTTTTCATTTTTATCTACCATCAATGCTTTAAATTGTTCCATCATTCTTTAACTCCTTTCTTGAACAGCAGAATAGAATTATATATTCACTGCTAATATATAATGTATGGAAGGATATTACAAGTACATACTTTTATTTTATATAGTGAAAAAAGTATACTGTGGGTTATAATAAATATGGAGGTGAAGTGAAATGTCACGAATGCAGGATAAGATGTTTAATTGTGAAAAAGAATTAACTCTTTCCGTTATCGGTGGTAAATGGAAGATGCTTATACTATGGCATCTAGGAAAAGAGGGAACGAAGCGATTTGGTGAACTGAAAGCTCTTATGCCAGGGATCACGCAGAGAATGCTAGTTAATCAATTGCGAGAACTGGAAGAAGACTTGATTGTAAAACGCAAAGTCTATCCCGTGGTTCCTCCAAAAGTAGAATACTCCCTTACTGAACAAGGAAGAAGCTTGATGCCGATTCTCGATGCTATGTATAACTGGGGGAAAGATTATATGGAAACTGCTGGGTTGAATCCTTTAGTAAGACAAGAGTCGATTAGGTAAATTTTAACTGGTAATCTAAGGTTGACTCCGGCCAAGGGGGTCAACCTCTTTTCATGATAATTTAATAATTATTTTTAGTATTTTGTAATGCCTCAAAATAAAGCTGATAATTAACTTTTATTTTCATTTTTCCCCAAGCGGCTAACCATACCTTTTCGCTGATGGGTTTGGAAAAGGGGCTAAGGGTGTGTGTCCCGATTTGAAGAGGATCCACCTTCAGCTCTTGCATTTTTTTTATGAGGCCCGTAGTTTTCATTTCTAATTCAGTTTCAATTTCCTTATGAAGCTGCATCAGTTCATTTCCGTTGAGGATATTTTTATTACCTTGATATTCCTCAATTCTTCCATTTAGTTTCACGTTTATTGTAACTAGGGAAAGATTTTTATCCAAATCCACATTTACTCTTGAGCGTAGATGTCCAATAACCACATCTAATTTGGTTATTGGGAAAAACTTCAAATAGTGATCATTGTCAAGAAGTTGAAATATTTGATCTTCGGTATTTGTGACCATTTCTATTAATTTATCATTGCTAAAAAAAGCAGTCCCCTCGTAAGTAAAGTTATCTTTCGCTACTTTGAAAACAGGAAGAACGGGATCTGAAAATGGTGAAAACAGCTTATTTTTATATTCATGCAAATTGACAATGGTCATTTCACCTTGTTTTTTCCTCTCATAGTGTCTTAGCATCCGATACAGGTAATAATCAAGGTTTTCTTGCTTCTTTGCTTGTCTGTTAATATATTCGTCAAAATTACCTTTAACGATGACTAAATACATTCGTTGCGAAATATCATAGTCTGTCAATAGAGTGTTAATCAACTGAATAATCCCTTGTTTCGCTAATTCCTCATGAATTAAAAACAAACGGAGTTGTCCAACCTTCAATTCACGATAATATCTTAAATTAAAGTCTTTTCCTCCCTGTTTAAGGAGATCAACATCTAGTGTTAATAAGCTTTTTGGCTCATTTACTAATGGAGGGACTAATGTACTCATTTTTATTTTTCCTTTTTCGCCTTTACTAATTGACCAAAAAGTGACAGGGGCAATATCTTCAATTGTATTGTTCTCAACATATGGGGCACATCCTGGAATCATGACTAATGAAACAAAGATTCCCCAAACTAAAAGCATTTTCTTTCGTCTCATGCTTTTACACGCCCTTTTAGCTTTGTCAATAGGAGCAAGAATGTTGGGACGATAAAGTAAGTTATTCCACTTAACCAAATTTGAATATTCAGGAGAATATTCTGTTTGGTTTCAATAGACCAAATCCAATTATTCACAATTACAAAGCAGAGAAATAACATAATACAAGTGACAGCAAAACCCATACGTGAAGGTTGGGTACTTGTTTTTTTTAGGATGATTCTTGTAGCCCCATATATACATAACAAGAAAATTGATAAAGCAAACACCAATAAAAACATATGTAGTGAAATCAGGATAATATCCAGTCGTTCAAACATGGGAGATTGTAAGTATCGAATCATATGAATAATAGGGTATTTACTTTTACTTAAATAATTTGAACCGAAAAAGAATAAACTCGCAATAAACAATAGCAAATACTCTGAAGTAGAAAGAGCATTCGCATAGGTTAAATATTTACTCATTTTTTGTTGTGGTTTGATCCAAGGAATTAAACAGATTAAATACTCTGGTCCTGAATATGAAGACCAAATGAGTAACAATCCTTTCCATGAATCAGTTGTCCAATTTGTTGGTATCAAGGGATACAAATCATGTAATGCAGCGATTGGTGGAATAAAAAAGGGAAAATATAAAAAAATTATCCAAAAAACACATAAAAAAACAATTACCACAAACCGTATGGTATTTTTCATTCCTAGTGAAGCAACATAGGAGCTCGTAAGAAGAATGAAAAAAATAATCCAATTTGAATTCATTGATGGGAAAATAAAATCATGAATGACTTCTAAGTATCCGAGTGTGATCACCGTTATTTTGATTAGTATCAATATAAGGCCTATAAAAGTTAAAAGCATTACCATTCGAACACCAAAAAGCTCTACAAAACCTTGATATCCCTTTTTAGCATAATTTGATTCTAGCCATTTGCATAACAGCCTTATATTGAGTTGGGAAAAGATTGCCATTGCAACAATGCCCCAAATCATAAACGGGTGTAATAAGTAGGTAGGCATTAAAAGAAATAGGTAAAGCATTTGGAAACGGTTGACGATGAAAAAGGCATAGATTCCGTCAAATTTAGATGATTTATCAAATAAGGAAAATGTGGTCAACTTTGAATCACATCCTTCGTTTGTATCTCCATTTCTGTAAAGGGTGTAAATGATCCGGACGGGATTTCATGTTTATTAAAGGCCCTCTAATAAAGAGATCGATCCAGTCCTTCCAGTAAAATGGAGCGATTGGTGAAAAATAGGGTTGTTTTAAGGAAGTAAGACCATTTAGATGTGCCAAAATGGCAATTGCTCCCATGGCAATGCCAAAAACACCAAAAAAGGATGAAAGGAGAAGAAAACCAAATTGAATGAGTGTATTTGCCTTCGTCATCAAATAGTTTGGTACTAAAAATGAGGAGATGGTTGAAATACAAACTAATACAATTAATACTTTGCTCGCAAAACCCGCTTGAACCGCTGCTTGACCGATAACTATACCACCAATCACCCCTAAGGTTTGACTTGATTTGGTCGGCATCCGTAAACTCGCTTCTTTTATGATTTCAAGAATAGTTAACATCACTATTGCTTCCCAAAATGGTGTAAAAGGTAGTTTACTTCTAGATTCCACTATAACAAATAGTATTTGTAAGGGAATCATTTGATAATGGTGGGTTGTTAGTGCAACATAAAATGGTATCAGTGTGACGGACAGAAAAAAGCTTAAATATCGAATAAGTCTTAAAAAACTTGCAACCGGCCAACGATTAATATAATCCTCAGGTGATTGGAAAAGGTGAAAAAAGGTGATTGGTGCAATTAATACAAACGGTGTGTTCTCTACCAAGATAGTTAATTTACCGAGCCCTAAGGAATAAGCACAAACATCTGGGCGGTCAGTTTGTTGGAATTGTGGAAAAATACTGTGATGATGTTCCTCCATAAATGCCGCTACCTGGGATGAATCGAAAAATAAATCAAAGTTAATTTCAGAGATTTTCTTTCTTGCTATTGATATATATTCAGGATTGGTTAACCCGTCTATGTACATTAGGACAACCGTTGTTTCACTTAATGAACCTACTTTATATTTCTCTGTTTTTAATTCAGTAATAGGAAGTCTTCTGCGTATGAGGGTGATATTTGGTTCTAATTGTTCAGTGAAACTATCTTTTGCACCGTATAAAATTGTTTCTGTTTCAGAGGTTTCAATCCCCCTACTTAATTCGTTAGGAAGAGGAATGACCAACCATTGTTCTTGGATACAATCATTCAGAAGTACAGCACCGGTGAGGAGTAATTTCTGTGCCTCTTCAAGTAATTGGATCTTCATTACATTAGGTGTGGCTATGCTTTCGTAAATCATGGCATGTGGACATTGGATAACAGGTTCTATTATCGATTCATTCAAACGATCCTGGTCAATTAAGGTTCTTAAATAGATAAAGACAACTTTTTGATCGTTAAGTGTAGTGCGTTCGATTATCTCTACATCGTCCATATTGTCTAAAACCTGTTTTAGAGAGTCTAGTGATATCTTCCTTTGCACAGGTTGTTGTGTGTCACTACTATCATTAGCAATGCTTTTACCCTTTTTCCAAAACATAAAAATCCCTCACTGATATAAGCTGCCATTTTTTCACTTTAGAAAAAGTGTAATGGTAATTCTTCCTTTTAGTATGTAAAAGAAAAGATTATTTTATCCAAATAAAATAAGGTATGGGAAACTATATAAATTTTACAGTATATTTTTTTACACTATGTAATGAAAAAGTGCGTACTTGTTCAAATTTTTCATTTCGCTAATAATAGGATTAAATGATTATGACAAATAGAAAGTAGGGGATTGTATGCAAATGAGAGTATCAGCCGTTCAGTATTATCTTCATACCATTAGCTCTTTTAAAGAGTTTGCAGACCAGGTGGAGCATTATATAAAAACAGCAGAAGAATTCGGATCCGATTTTATCATCTTCCCTGAATTTTTCACTACTCAACTTATGTCCATTGGCAACGATAAAGGGGAAGCATTAACCATCCAAGAATTACCTGATTATACCGATCAGTACCGGTCGTTATTTATCGAACTTGCCAAACAATATAAGATGCACATTATAGGTGGAACACATGTGACCCGTAAGAATGATCGCCTTTATAACGTTGCTCATATGTTTTACCCGGATGGAAGAGTGGTGGAACAAGCGAAACTTCATATAACTCCAACAGAGGTACATGAGTGGAATATGAGTCCCGGAGACGGTCTGGAAGTTTTCGAGACTGAAAAAGGGAAAATTGCTATGTTAACGTGCTATGACATTGAATTTCCGGAAATCGTTCGTATGGCAAAGGCAAAAGGAGCAGATGTCATTTTCTGTCCATCATGTACAGACGATCGCCACGGCTTTCACCGTGTTCGTTACACAAGTCATGCAAGAGCCATCGAAAATCAAGTCTATGTTGTCACAACTGGTACGGTCGGTGCGCTGCCAACCGTTGATTTCATGCGTGCCAATTTTGGCCAGGCAGTTGTCATCACACCAAATGACATTCCATTCCCGCCAAAAGGGATTTTGGTAGAAGGTGAGATTAATCAGGATATGATCGTTACAGCAGACTTGAATTTAGAGCTATTATATCAAGTTCGTGAAAAAGGATCGGTGACCACATGGCGTGACCGACGTACAGATCTTTACCCAGATTGGGAAACAAAATAAGCTGATTTATCAATGAAATGGGGGACTCCTCATGTATCGAAAAGAATTTTTCGTTTTTGACCAAGACAAACCTGTTCCAGTTGTCATCCGAAATTATGAAAAGAAGGACTTTCCTGACTTAATTCGTATTCAACAGGAAAGCTTTCCTCCTCCATTTCCATCTGAATTATGGTGGGATGAAGAGCAACTAAATAATCATGTGACTCTTTTTCCACAGGGAGCTTTATGTATCGAAGTGGATGGTGAAATAGCTGGGTCTATGACTGGACTTCTTGTCGAATTTGATCCTCAACATCCAGAACATTCCTGGGAAGAAATAACGGATAATGGCTATATCCGGAACCACAACCCTAAAGGGAATACCTTTTACGTTGTCGATATAGGTGTCCGTCCATCTTTTCGAAAGTTAGGTTTAGGCAAGTGGTTGATGTTTTCTATGTATGATGTTGTTGTTCATTTGGGGTTGGAAAGACTGCTTGGTGGGGGTAGGATGCCAGGTTATCACAAACATGCGAATGAAAAGTCACCTGAACAATATATAGATGCTGTGGTAAAAGGGGAGCTGAAGGATCCAGTTATCACTTTTCTCCTCCGTTGCGGCCGTACACCAGTAAAAGTAGTAGCAAATTATTTAGAGGATGAAGAATCGTATAATTATGGCACGCTAATGGAATGGAAAAATCCGTTTTCCCATTCAAAATAAAGAAAAGGAGATGATCCAATGGAATATAGTAGAATTACCAATATCAACGATCCGTTATTTAAACAAATGCATCAATTAATGCAAGATGTGTTCCCCCCAGAAGAAGTACTAGAATTTGATCTTTGGAAAGAACCGTTAGAAGATCCAGGTATCCGTGTTTTTGTCGCTGTTCATGAAGGAAAAGTAGTGGGCGCAACTGAGTACCGTTATTATGAAGACTTTAATGTAGCAATGACGGATTTTACAATTATTGGCCAAGCAGGCTTGGGCATCGGTCCATTTTTAGCGAATATAAGACTAGAAGACCTGAATGAATTAGCAGCAGCGAATGGGAAGAAACTGATGGGTATGTTTGCTGAAATCTATGACCCATATCGTGTAGAGCATTATGAATTTGGCGGTGTTAAGCCGATGGATCCTTATGTTCGTCGTGAAGTGCTGGCACACCTTGGATACAAACGTCTGGATTCTCCATATGTTCACCCGTCCTGGAACAATGATGGAGAAGCTGTAACTGGTCTAGACCTATGTTTCCTCCCAATGGATGGAGAAAGGAATGAACTGCAAACAGACTTAATAGTGAAATTTTTGAAACGCTATTATACCGTCTTATCAAATAAACCAGAGACTTGGTATTCAATGATTGAAAACTTAGAAGCTAAAGAAAAAGTGGCATTATTATATTTTTAATGATTGAAAAAGCTTGCTGATTAAGTCGCAGTTTAGACTAAAGTCGGCAAGCTTTTTTTGTAAAAAGAGAGAAATATGAAAAAGTTCATTTTTAATAAAAATGTGAACAAAGACCAGTTTTGTCACGTCTAATTCCTTTAGAGGGTTCGTTATCTATATCGGACAATTTAAAAGTGAGAGAGGTAAAAAATGAAAAAATATTTGGATCTGCCCCTTAGGATTGTTCTCATGATTTCAAGAATCCTTTTTGTTTTTGCACACCTACATTAATAGGAATAGGGAAAACACTAACGATTAACTTTAAGCCGTTTTGGAAATTTATTGAGATTAATATTCAAAAATTGACTCAAATTAGGGATCCTCAATTCATGGGCTTATTTGAACAAATGAATATGGCTGAAAGCTATCGTTATTCGATGACCATTGTATTTGCATCCTTAATGGTGGTTATTATTGTTGGTATGCTGGGAGCGTTAATGGTGCAAATGGCACCCCAAAAAATAGGGAAACTGTTCAGGAAAGTGACGGATTTTTTTGAGTCCGTTCCGGATTTACTTGTCATTTTTCTCTTTATGTTTTTCGTGATCACACTCTATAAAACAACTGGACTGAAATTTTTGCAGCTATATGGCATCTTTGGTCATAAGCCCTATTTTGTGCCTATTGTAACCATCTTTTTCCTCCCAACCCTGTTTTTTATGCAATTTCTAATTAAGACCCTAGAGGGGAAGAGTATAGGGACTATGTTTTATACCGCAAGGCTAAAGCAATTAGGAAAAGTAGAATCTTTATTGTACATATGATTCGTAACATCTTTCCACTATTTATCATTCAGCTGAGAACAAGTATTTGGATTATTCTCTCGAATCTTTATCTTTTGGAGTTCATGTTTAACATCAATGGCTTCACGAAAACTTTTCCAATCGCAATGGGAATGGGAGAGTTTTTATTACTAGTCATATGTCTACTTCTGTTTACATTGCCTCTTTTGTTAATAGAAGCCTTGAGCCTATTGGTGCTAACTTTTTTTAAAGGGAAGAATAGTGTTAGTTTAGGAAGAGAATATGATAATTTCTTCGATTTATTAAGGAATGAAGAAGTTTCTGCTAGTGATTATAAAGATTATCAGAACAGGATTATATTAATTACTACTTGAATAAATCATCTTTCAATAATGCTTTGGATTTACGGAATAGGTATAGTCATGGTACACAGCCAAGTGGAGATGACAGTGAAGATATTCATGAGCTTAATTATATGATTTTTCTAAGAATGTTTATATAGATCATTATTAAAATTAATGATGATTTTTGCATATATACAGAGAATAAATTTAAAGCCCCAAATTAGCGGTGTTAATAAAGCAGCAAGGTAAACTCACCAACATCTTATTGTGTTGCCACATACACTCCGCACACGTTGAATGCGTGTCGCAGATAGTTTTAAAAGAAGAAGCAGGTTCCCGATAAGGGATTACCTGCTTCTATTCAATTGGGGGAGCCGAGAATCGGTCGTGAATTAAGGCTGCCTTCAACATTAACTTTGATCTGGTCAATCAGTCAATGGCAAATTTCAGTTGTTGATTCATCGAGGTTTAAAAAGCTGAGAAGTTGACTGGGCTTTTTTACATGTCAGAAGAGAGGAAAAAACATAAGATTTATTTTTTATGTTCATTCCTTTGCCATACCTATAGCCCTTTTCTCCACAAATTCCTTAAAATTTATTACGGCAGGAGACATATATCCATTCAATCTCCATACCATTTGGATTACTCGAAAGCATTTTGGTGACTGTACGCGGACCATTGAAATTTTACTTTCGTCGAGATTAGGGATGTACGGTACAATTGCAACGCCCAGATTGGCCCCTACTAGGTCAGAGACTGTCCTCTCCTCATATCCTTCAAAAACCTTCCTTGGGTGGAATCCTGCTTCATTGCAGAGATTTTCTATTAAATCATGAAGGGCTGTTTGAGGTTTGAAAAAGATAAACGGCTCGTCCGCAACTTCACTTAAATTAACTCGCTCTGTTCCTGCCAGCCTGTGAGCAACAGGAACAATTAGGAATAATTCTTCGGTCAAGACTGGAATGGAACACAGATCATCCTGGGGTTCCAGCGGTGAACAGAAGCCAATGTCAATGTTAGCAGCATGTATTTCCTTTAAAATTTTACTTGAAATATTTTGAGATAATTGAAATTGAATGTTGGGAAATTCTTTTTGAAAATCACTGATTAAATCAGGTACAAAACTTGAGCCAAGCGTTTGGATAAATGCGAGTGAAATCGTCCCATGGTTGGGATCGACCATATCACGGTTAAACCAAAACTATGGACTAAGGATTTCATAAATATCACTACTATCAGCTTTTTTATCTTTTTAGCATTTTATATCCAATTAACAGCACTTCCAATACAATTAACGAAAGAATTTGGCGGGGGTGCAGATCAGGCTGGTTTATTATTAACCTTATTTTTAATTGCGGCTATTATTATTCGGCCATTTGCTGGGAAGTGGGTAAGTGGAGGATCACAAAAGAAAATATTGATTTATTCTGCAGCAGCATTTTTTATTGCCACACTATTTTATCCATTTGTATCAAATATTTGGATATTATTTATCCTGAGGATACTTCATGGAATTACTTTTGGGATTATAACCACTGTAAAAGGAACAATCAGTGCTGAAATCATCCCAGATTCAAGACGTGGGGAGGGACTGAGCTGGTTCTCATTAGCAATGGGACTAGCGATGGTTATTGGGCCAGTTATAGGTCTTAACTTAGCTAACATTGGAGCATACAACACAGCATACATTATTTGTATTGTCATTTCAGCATTTAATATCTTTCTATCAATGGTTATTCATGTTCCAGAACAAGGGAAGCAAGAAAAAGTTTCTAAAACAAGTAAAAGATTTGATCTTAATGATTTGATTGATAAAAAAGCTGCACCATTTGCCCTTGTAGTATTTATTTTAGCAGGTGCAATCATTGGAATTGGGTATGGCTCTGTTACACCAATACTTCAAACACAGGTTATTAGTTCTGTTGAAAAACATCGTGTCGGAATCGCCAATTCGTTGTACTTCAATTCAATGGATTTAGGAATGGCTATTGGTGCATTTGTGCTGGGAATTGCTGTAAATTCATTCGGTTATGGCAGTGTCTTTATCTTTGGAATTGCTCTTATTATCGTAGGAGGCATAGCCTACTTCGCTTTAGCAAGCGGGAAGGAAAAAGAGCCTCGCCATGCCGTTGGATTAAAGTCTGTCAATGATATTGAAATTAAATAAAAGTTATATAATTAGTCATCTTAAACATAACTCGTTTTAAAGAAAGGCAACTAACCCTTTGTTGAGGGGCTTCCTTTTTTATATGATTTGAACCTCTGTCGACATTTCCAAATGAAGTTGCTGAATAATAGAAGTGAACTGTATAAGATTTTTGAAGAATTAATCTTTCAAGAAAAAACGGAGTGTTCGCATAATAAAAGCAAAAGAAATTCTAAATTAATTGTTGGTCAGTCCCTAATTTTTAGTCATGAATTATTAGTAGATATTCAAATCTTAATCTATTTAATTTAGACCCAACTTTGATTGTTTTTCAATGCGGAGTCTATCTTTTTTTGGAGGTTTATTGGCTTTATTATTTTGGCTATTTTTGTTTCATTAACTTTATCACCTGCTCCTTAGGGCTCCAGCAATTAAATTTATGGTTCGTTTTTGTTTCATAGCCTAATCGGCTGCAATAATATCTCATTCCTTCTGCTTTTTTCTCTACTTTAAAATGCTGGCATGTCGCACAGCAATGGAAATCTTTCATCAATATATGCCCCTTTTTCTCAATCCATTTATCTTACAATCTTGATTTTTATTTTAACACAAATATCCAATCCTCTTTATCGAAATAATCGAAATAGCCTTCGGTGCTGTAATTATTGTATTTTATCTTAATTTTTCTTTTAATGAACCATCATTACGGATGTGAACCAATGCGAACATGATATTAAAATAAATGATTAGTCTAATCTTTTGGGGATTAGGCTATTTTTTTGAAAAAATCATAACGCTACTTTGGCAGTGTCAAAGCATAGGTGGAAAAATCTTGTTTCAACTAACTTTGAAGGGGGGATTAAATAAGAAAACCTTTTAGAGGAGGTGGCACAATATGAAATTGGATGTAAAATGTAATGTTAAAAACTGCAAGTATGGGGCAGATGGCGACCAATGTGTGGCTGACTCCATCTATGTCATAGGTCCACACGGCAGCAGAAAGGCTGATACTGTGGAAGATACAGCTTGCAAAACTTTCGAGCATCGTGAATGAAAGATGGGGACTGTTCTTCTGCATCTGGCTCTGGCAAAAGTACTCTGCTGCGATGCCTTAACTTTTTAGAAAAAAGGGAAGGTGGGAGAATTTCAATCCGCAGGGAAGAGATTAGCCCGGAAACCCACAATATTAACAATGTCCGCCAAACGGTGGGTCTTGAGGATAAGGCGAATGTTTATCCAAGTAAATTGTCCGGCGGTCAAAAACAGCGTGTGGCAATTGCCAGATCGCTGGCCATGAAGCCGGATATCATGCTTTTTGATGAACCGACATCTGCCCTTGATCCGCAGCTTGTTGGTGAGGTATTGGCAACCATGAAGGAGTTAGCCGATGAAGGAATGACCATGGTAGTGGTTACCCATGAAATGGGCTTCGCCCGTGAGGTCGCTGATTGGATTGTCCTCATGGACGATGGCAGAATTATCGAAAGAAATCGGCCAAGTGAATTCTTTGATCATCCAAAAGAGCAACGTATAAAAGAATTCCTCCAAGTAACCATCTTAAAATAAAAAAGCTAAAGCTCAGAAAGCAATGATTGTGCCCATTGTACATGTCTACGTAAGGTTAATTTTTTGTAAATCTACCTATCCATTGTAGGACTTTCATAAATTTAAGAGAAATCATAATAAAGCTATTCCCGTTTTCATCACAAAAATAGGAGGACAGACACTTTGATCTCAAAAAAAGTTTTCGTTCGGAAACCATTGTTTATGAAAATGTGGGAACAACATCCTACTATTTGGAGATTGCTCATTGACTTCGGAATCTTACTTAAATATAAAACATTAAAGAGTGATAAACTGCCAAATAAAATTGTTTTACCATCTTCTACTATGATTTATGTTAATTCCAATGAGAATCGAGGCAGGGCATTATTGATTAGTGGCGGCGTAACGCAAAACAGACTTTTTTATTTTTGGAATAAATCAGTAGAAGCCTATTTACCAGAATTGATCATTGATGTTGGTGTAAATTATGGTGAATGTATCTTTTCTGCTATCTATCCCGAACACGCAAAAATAGTTGGAATTGAGGCCAATCATCGCTTAATTCAATACATTAATCAGTCGAAAGAAAACCACCCGAATAAAGGCCAAATGACCATTATTAATGCCTTGGCCTCAGATAAAAATGATGTCCAAAAAGAATTCTATATCGATCAACACTGGTCAGGCACCTCTTCGGCCTCTTATATTCCATCTCATAATATGATTGAAAAGGTACCGGTTTCTGCAATCACCATTGATTCACTGTTCGAGCAAAAGTTATCGTATGGGAGAGTGCTATTTAAGGTAGATGTTGAGGGATATGAGGCATTTGTCTTAAAAGGAATGACGGAGTTACTTAAAAAATGTGATTCAGCGATCGGTTTTATCGAATTTAACAGTGAATATATAGAAAGGTCAGGCATTGCAGCTGATGAATTCTTTACCTTCTTACAAAAGAATTTTACAGTGTATATTTACACAGTCAATGAAACATTAGTAAAAGCAAACTTAATCAATTACGAAGACTTACAAATGATTTTTGGTACTACTTATTTTCATACAGATTTTATATTACTAACAAATGAAGAGCAAATCGATCTATTTGATTTTACATTGGAATAAAATTTCATTTACAGTATCCAACTGAAAGAGATAATGAGATAAATAAAGACAATCCACTTCAGTGGGAGGTTCCTTATTTATATCACGAAGAATATGAACTTGCGAAAAAAACTGCATAACCTGAAATTGCCTTATGGGTTTCAGATTGGTAAACTGATTTAATAGAAAGATGTTTGTAAAAGGAGAGGTTTACGTGATAATTAATAAAATAGGAAAAGTTACTGTTTATGTTGAGGATCAAGAAGCAGCAAAGGATTTTTGGATCAATAAAGTTGGCTTTGTCTTAAAAATGGAACAGCCTATGGGACCAGATTTCTCCTGGATTGAAGTTGGACCAAGTGATGACGAATTTATGACTTTAGTACTGTATTCTAAGGAAGCGATGGAACAGCATCAGCCATCTAAAGTGGCTCATCCGTCTATACTTTTCAGTACAACAGATATCGAATCAGCATATGAGAAAATGAAACAAAATGGCGTACAAGTAGAGGAAATGTTAAGAATGCCATTCGGCACAATGTTTTCCTTTAAAGATCAAGATGGAAATGATTATTTATTAAGGGAAGATAAATAGAAAAGAAGTAAGCCCTCCAGTGCGTTATAGCATTGGGGGGCTTACACATTCGAAGAGTAAAGAATTAGCTAAAAAGGGTTGTTATTCGCCATGATTTTCGAATGAAAGGAATAAATTTACCCCTATTTTCGACATCATTTTCTACTGCTTTATGGGGTCATCCCTTTATTCATAGGCTTAACGGGTGTTTTAATCAACCATTTGATTAGTTTATTTTTTTCTAATCAATCGTTTGATTAAAAATGCTAATAACCTTAGTACAACGGGAATTATTTGACTAAAACGGCTGAGAAATTTGTTGGAAAATGAATGCAATAAAAATGGCCATCGCGATATCCTATTGCTATGTTCATTCCTCATGCAGCTCCGCTGAATTTCTATAATAATTTTTATCCCGTATTATCGGGCAGTAAGACCCCCACATCAAGATTTGAGTTTTTTTCATATTTTCTTTTTTGAAAATCCCGTCATGACAAAACACGTAGTAAACGCAGCGGTTGTCACGATCATTGCGAATAATATTCCAAATGCCCTCATAAATGTATCTTCACCTGGATAAGACGGTATAAGAGTTACAAACATATAAATGAAAATAATTGTTAAGAATATATAAAAACTGCTGCCAACGATCCCCATTTTCAAACGATTTCTTCTTGTTCCTTGCCATGCATTATTGATTAATATCCATAAAAAAATACTTCCGATTACTGCCAAGAACATCACCAGTAAATGAATATATGGAATCATGAAATGCGTGGACACATAAAGAATAAGATACGTTGAAAAAAATAGAACGGCATTCAGGACAAATAAGAATATTCCCGTTCCCCAATGGTTTTGAAACCATTTTGTACTTCTTAGTTACTGGACTAGCTTATTGTTATCGCCAAGTGTGCTTATGATAGGATTTTTGAGGAACATCACAAGTATTACACCAATAAGCCCTATTAATAAAATCGATGACATGCCATTTCCCCCCTTAAAGCCTTGATCCTGTCTCTTATTTTGGAAAAACTTATTTTATTTAATTAATTCGGCAATAAGATCGGAACTACCGGGCATCAATAAAATCAGCGACGTAACAATAAATAGAATTCCAATAACAAACAGGAATATGACTATTTTAAATGGTATGAACTAACAGGAAGACCATGAGAACTGTCCATTACTGGGGAGTCAACCAAATTGACAGCAAATAGCCGATTTTGTATAGTAAGTGGCGAAGATGATGATAGGAGTGAATCGTTTGACTTCAAACTCTGAATTACAAAATTTGGACCTTATCGATTTAATAAGCGAGCGTCATAGTTTAGTCCGAAAAATCTCGGAGAAAGCATGGAACGATAAAAGTGAGATTTATATTTCAAATTCTGAATGGTATATCATGGCCAGGATTTATAAAAAGCGTCCTACCATTTCGTATGTTACAAAAAATGTAGAAATTTCTCGCCAGGCGATACATAAGTTTATCAAAAATCTTTCTGCAAAGGGATTAGTGGAAATCAATAATCTAGAAAACAACAAGAAAGAGAAGTGTATCCAGTTAACAGCTTTAGGAGAAGAATGCTACGAGAAAAATGAGGCCCTTAAGGCCCAGCTTGAAAATAAAATTGCAGAAAAAATTGGTGCTGAGCAGGTAAAGAATCTTAAAGACCTATTAAAGTTAGATTGGGGAATCGAACCCTAAAAGCTGCCAAAGAAACGAAAAACCACCCCTTTGTCAATGAGGTTGACAAAGGGGTGGTTTTTCTTTAAACTAAGTTAGTCAACTTGGTTGACTAATTAATTTCTTGTTTTTTACAAAATTAGCCCCGTTAGTATCTGGAGGTGTACTACAGAGATGGACATCGCTGAAAACCGAAAACGCAATGAAGATTACGGTAATACCATATTTTATTAAAGGAGATTTATAAGTGAATACAAAAATAAATACAGAATCGATAGCGGAAAAACAAATCTATACAGCTCCGGTCGTGAAACAACAAATCAAAACAGGCCCGATAATGGCTGCACTGTTAGTGGCAGGCTTTGTCGGACTTTTTAGTGAAACAGCATTAAATATTGCCTTAGGAGATTTAAGTCAAATATTCAATGTCAACGCTACAACTATCCAATGGTTAGCAACAGGCTATTTCTTAACATTAGGTATTTTAGTGCCGGTAACAGGCATTTTGATGCAGAAGTTTACAACAAGACAAATGTTCTTGACTTCAATATCACTATCCCTTATAGGGACTATAATAGCCGCAGTAGCACCTGTATTTATTCTTTTATTGGTAGCACGTGTTATCCAAGCAGCAGGATTAGCGATAGCTTTACCTTTAACGCAAAATGTTATTTTCACCATCTTCCCTCCAAATAAACGAGGCGCCGCAATGGGAGTTATGGGCTTAGTTATGTTAGCAGGTCCAGCTTTAGGTCCAACAATTGCGGGACTTATTTTAGATACATTATCCTGGCATTGGATTTTCTGGGTTACAGTACCTTTCTTACTATTTTCTCTACTTTTCGGGCTTAAGTATTTACCGAATGTGAATGAGGTTCGTAAGGTTTCGATTGATGCAGTATCGGTTATTCTTTCAACGATCGGATTCGGTGGGGTCGTTTACGGATTCAGTGTATCTGGGGATGCCGGTTGGACAAGTCCACCTGTACTTGGATCCATCAACATTGGATTTGTAGCACTTATTCTTTTTACCATTCGTCAAACGAAAATGGAGACGCCTATGCTGAATCTAAGAGCATTTAAAACCCCGCTTTTCGTTATTGGCGTTATCTCAAGTTTTATCACGTTCTTTAATATGTTATCCATGCTTGTTATTTTACCGATGTATATGCAAATGGTCCTATTAATAGCTGCATTTACAACAGGTCTCGTCCTTCTACCAGGAAGCTTGCTTAACTGTATCTTAGCTCCAACCATTGGTCGTTTATTTGATAAATATGGTCCGAAAGCGGTGATTACACCGGGAACTATTTTAGTAGCGATTGGTTATGTGTTTTATTCACAATTTGGGACAGATACGGCTTTATGGATGATTGTGGTAACACACATTGTCATGATGTTAGGAATAGGTGCAGTGCTTGCTTCTGTACAAACCAACACATTAAATTCTCTTCCAAAACAGTACTATCCAGATGGAATTGCGATCACTCAAACGATCCAGCAAGTAGCTGGTGCGATTGGTATTGCAGTAATTGTTTCGCTTTTATCAGCTAAACAAAACAGTTACCTAGCCACTGCTGCCAATGACTTACCACAAGCAACAGCAGCTGGATCATCTCTAGTCTTTACTATTAGTTTAGGATTAGCGAGTGTTAATGTTGTCCTGTCTTTATTCATGAAAAAGCCTACTACTAATTAATATAATGGCAAAATCTTACATTCTGCACTCTACCTTTATATAGGGTGCAGAATTTAAAACTGGTTTAAAATCATGTTAGAAGGGGATTATGGCAGATGGAACATTATAAAAGTATTCTAGTCGCTGTAGACGGTTCAAAAGAAGCTGAATACGCATTTCGCAAATCCATTAATGTTGCAAAACGTAACAAAAATTCCATATTAACCATAGTAAATGTAATCAATACTCGTTCATTCGAAGCTTATGACCGCTCGGTTGTTGAGCGTGCACAGGTGGCATCAGAGGAACTGTTAAATGGCTACAAGTCAGAGGCTGAGGCTGAGGGTGTTAAAAATGTAAAGGTAGTAATCAAGTATGGTTCTCCAAAGACGATTATTACAAGCGAGATTGCTAACTTAGCCAAGGCGGATTTAATTATGTGTGGTGCAACAGGGTTAAATGCGGTGGAACGTTTCTTGACTGGTTCCGTATCTGAAGCAATCGTACGTTCAGCTAAATGCGATGTTTTAGTTATTCGAAGACCTGTTTTACATGCTGTTAAATGAGAAGTGTATGGCAAACATGACTTTATCAGATAATTAAAAGCAAGCAAAGTTTCTAGGATGACTTTTGATCATAATAATTTTAATAGATGTAAAATGTCAGGAGGCCATTCGGATAAGTGAACTTGTACGAATGGTCTATTTTTTTATAGCTAAAATGTGAAAAATAGTAACAGAAAGCAGGTGCTATAGCGTATTCCTAATTTCCTATCTTAACAGTATAATCATGAAAGGGAGTGAGACAAATGAATAAAAAAGATATCGCTAATATCCGCAAGCAATTTAAATTAGATAATCACCTGTTGAACATACGTGAAATCTTCAATGTTTATGTTCAGAAAGAATCCGGTGAGATTTACCATCATGTCAGTCAGCCATTTCAAATGTTAGAGCAGGAAGCTCAAGAATTGTTTTTGGCAAACTTTAAAAAGGTACTGACAGGCCACCTTGATGCCAAACTGTTTGAGCTGAAATTCACCCGCGATGTGGAAGACAGTACCCAAATGTTCCTCTTTGAAGGGCTGCAGGCAGATACATCGGACGATTGGAAAGAGTATATGCTGGAAATTGTCACGAAAATGTTTGCCCATACAGTTTATGAATTTGACTCGGTAGTGACGTTTATCCGGGGAGAATATCGAAAACCGACGCGGAAACGGGATATGGAATCTGAAGAAGGCGGAGATGACGAAGTTTATTCCAACTCGTTTATCCTATGTAGTCTCAATAAAACCGACCAGCCCAAAAAAGCCTTGACGTTTGATTATATCGAGAAAGAATTCAAATCGTATAACTTCTTTGACCCGATCATTAATTTGGATTCTCCATTGTCAGGATTTCTGTTCCCGGTTTTTAATGATAATGCAGCAGATGTGAACCATATTCTCTATTGTGCAGGGAAAGCCAATCAACCAGACTTTGGATTTATTGAAAAAGTTCTTAATTGTGAAGAAATCATTACGGCCCAGGAAGATAAGGACTGTTTTGATTTCATCTTAAAAGAGGTGATTGGAGACGAGGTCGATTCTCAAGTCATTTCTAATGTATATGAGGAAATCGATAAGTTGGTACAGGAGAATAAAGAAAATGAAGAAAGTGAAACCCCTACGTTGGATACTCGGGATATCGAACGGATCTTAACGGTTAGCGGGGTCGAAAATGTCGAAACGGCCAAAGTAGAACATGCCTTCAAGGCGGTCGTTGCTGACGAAAAACATGAATTCAAAGCAAGCAGTGTGGTCCCGAAAACGATAAAAATCAATACGAAGATAGCGGATGTAACGATCAACCCGAAAGATCTGAAATATGTAAAATATATTACGTTCCAGGGAAAACGGTGCCTATTATTAGAGGTCGATGAAGATGTGGTCGTGGAAGGATTTCGACTGGAATCTGAAACACTCTAATGAGCTTCAGATTTCGGTTTGCAAATGTCGAGTAACATAAAAATCGGGGAAACTTCCCCGATTCTATGTTACTATTCGTTGTTATTTTACCTGTGATCTATAGCCGAAACTGCCTGAAATTTCTTTGCTGATTCGGATTAAATAATGAGATAGTTCATTATTTTCATTGAGAGGGATAAATTCAGAAAAGCCAGCAACTGTTACGGCTCCAAGGAGTTTTTTCTTATAGTTAAAGACTGGGAAGGATACGGAGGACACTGATGAAACCAGTGGTTCCCTTGCAAAGGAAATTCCTTTCTCAATCACATCTCTGCATTCATCTTCCAGCTGGCTGACCAATTCTTGCGGAACTTGTTTGAATTCATCTGCCTTCCAATCATGAATAATTTGCCCGTCCATAAAGGCCATAAACACTTTGCCAGTTGCAGAACGAATAGGAAGTAAGGTTCCTATATGAGCGCCAATATTAAACCCCCGATTGTTGTTAAATTCTTTTACGATCATTGGACCATTATGGGTCCAGCTAGAAAATAGAACGGTGCTCGAGCTTTTTTCGTTAATTTCATACAGAAAAGGTGAAATCCGGTCGATAACATTTTCTTGATCTACAGCAGCCATCCCATATTCAATCAATTTACTTCCCAATACGAATTCTCCTGTATCCTTGTTACGATACAAAATTCCTAATTGTGTGAAGGTATTTAAATATTTATAAAGATTACTTTTTGTAATCTGTGTTAGTTCTTGAATATCAGAAAACTTTAACGGCCTGCCCTGTTTCGCGATTGATTCTATAATACCCATCCCAATTTGTAACGATTGGATGGTTGTTCCTTTTTTTATGACTTCCATATCGAACCCTCCTATAAACCTTAATCCCTATATTAGCATTGCAGTGCATTAAATCCTACAGTCAAATTATTGGCGGTGGAATGGGGGATTGGCTGCTGCTCTTGGGACAGAGGAGGCTGGTCAAAAAACAATGTTACTTGAACAAGCGCCTTAATTAACTTCTGTTTAGAAAGAAAATAGAGCTGCAGCCGAGTCTTCTAAACTAAGTATGAAGGCAGCTTTTTAATTAGAAAACAAATAAATATAAATATTAATATATCAAAAAAATAATAATTATTCTATTTTAAATTATCAGAAAAATGTTTGACTTTGGTATAACAATATTATAATATGAAATTAATAAATAGTGATTCATGTCACTATTTATAGAATAGAAAGCGATTACATCTTCAAGATGACATTCTTGTGAGGTTAGGCAAGTAACTCCAAGCAAGAATTTTTTTATTTAGCATAATTGGACCGACTGGTCTGTTCATTAATTTTATTTTTGGACCGACCGGTCTGATTAGGCGTTTTTTTTCAAGTAAATCATCGCAAACTTCCACACCCTTAAGGTGAGGAACTATAAATGATAGGAGGTTTTACAATGCTAGATCATTTACAAGGAAAAAGTTCAGGCGTTGTTCGTACTGTTCTTGGACTGGTGCCGACTCAAAAACTAGGGGTTGTGCTCATTCATGAATCACTACTTTCAGTAGTGCCAGGTGCAGAGTATGCGCCTGAAATTGATATGGACAGGAGTAAGATATTCGAAGTCTTAAAGCGTAAGCTTACTGAGTTTCGTAGAGTCGGAGGAAAAACAATTGTCGATCGTAGCGGTATGTTCCATGGTCGTGATGTAAAACTTTACGAAACGCTTTCTAAAACAACAGGTGTACATATCGTCGCGTCCACAGGTTTAGGGCCAGAGCCGATGTTAAGCGGGTACTTTCTTACACCACAAAAAAATCCTCCTACACCATGGTCAGCAGAACAATTTGCTGATTTGTTTGCAAAAGAGGTCACAGAAGGAATCGTTGTGCCACGTATTGAACGTTCAGGACTAGCAGGATTAGTAACGTCAATCGCAAGCCAAAGCGGTATTTCAGAAAAAGAAACGAGTCTTTTCCGTGGTTCTGCACAAGCAGCTCTCGCAACAGGAGTACCTGTATCCGTACAATACGGTGCAGATGCTGCCGGCGATCTTGACATTTTATTAGGTGAAGGAATTGAACCAAACCGTGTCATCATTGGCGGACTTGACCGTCTAGATGCTGCCCGCCGTAAAGAAGCATTTGCTGTTGCGCGTCGTGGTGCTTATGTTGCATTAGATCATGTTGGTTGGTCTACACACGAAGGTTACGTAAGCGATGTGGAACGTGCGCAATTAATTGCAGAGTTATTCGAAGAAGGTCTTGGTGATCGTGTATTGATTTCAACGAATGCGGTTGGTGTTGCAAAAGGTCATAAGGCAAAAGATCTTGAATTCGATTACTTACTGACAACATTCGTCCCAATGTTACGTAAAGCAGGCGTGACGGATGAACAGGTTAGCGCTTTAATAGAAGAAAACCCACAACGCGTACTTACTGTTGCTGCGGCAAAGGCTACAGAAAAGGAACCAGTTGTAGGAGCAGAACAAAAGTAAAGGTGAGGAGTGAATAAATAGATGGGTAAGGTAAATACGGTTTTAGGTCCAATCGCGACAGAAGATTTAGGGATCACAGCCATGCACGAACATATTGGTTTCGGTCTGCCGGGATGTGATTTAGATACTCAATGGTGGAAAAAACCTGAAGAAGCGTTTGACGTGACAATCCAAAAGTTGCGTCGCTTCCGTGAACATGGCGGTAAAACATTCGTAGACTGTACAGGGATCGGAAATGGCCGCGATGTTGAATATTTCCAGGTCCTTTCACGTAGAACAGGTGTAAATATTGTTGCTGTTACAGGCTTTGTAGCAGGAGACTCAGCGCTGCCATATTTTCGTAACCAATCAGTCGAGTATCTTACGGATTTATTCATCCATGAAATTACGGTTGGTATTGACGGTACAGGCGCAAAGGCAGGTGCTATCAAAGTAGGTGTAAGTCGCGGCGGTAAGCTAAGCGAACTTGATAAACGCATTTATCGTGCAGCTGCACGAGCAGCGTTAAAGACAGGAGCTCCAATTATTACACATTTATGTGTAGATGCTGAAACGGCCATTGCCATCTTTGATGAAGAGGGCTTATCACTTAATCGGGTGCTAATGGGTCATGCAGATGATGGTGGATATCTCGATGAAGAACGTGACAATTTGATTGCGAATCTAGGTGGATGGGTAGGCTTCGATACAATCGGCTATGACAGTGAGATGGAAGGTGCACCATATTGGTCACGTCCTCGTCAAGATCGTGTTGAACATTTCCTTCGTTTCCTAGATAAAGGTTATGTTGACCGTGCACTTATTTCAGCTGATGCCAACTGCTGTGCTCTTGGCTGGCCAGGATTAAAAGGACACTCAGTAAATTACTTGTTTGAAGAATTCTTACCGGATCTTCGTAAAGCGGGTGTTGGTGAAGAAGTATTTGAACAACTTTTAATACACAATCCTGCGAAAATCTTAACGATGCAAGAGCCCCATTCATTCGAATCATTCGAAAAAACGGAAGCGTTACTAAAAAGGAATTAGAAGTGCCATGTCGGTCGGCTTCTGATTCTAGAAGCCGACCCACTTCTTAAAGTGATAACCTTGTTCCGTGAAAAGTGACGTGATGTGATTTCAAAAATGGTTGAACAACATTAGCGGGGGGATTAGGAAATGAGCATTAAAGGAATGGCCTATATTGCAGGGGCGTTCGAGCATCCAACGCGTAAGGCTCAGGATAAATCGGTTGCCGCTTTACATGCTGAATGTGCGAAAGGTGCATTAGAAGATGCAGGACTAACTTTCTCCGATGTGGACGGGTATTTTTGTGCCGGTGACGCGCCGGGTGGTGTGCTGTCTATGGTTGATTATTTAGGCCTCAATGTACGTCATATGGATGGTACAGACACTGGCGGTTCATCGTACATTGCCCATGTTTCACATGCTGCACAGGCGATCGCAGCGGGAAAATGTAATGTCGCGTTAATTACAATGGCAGGTCGTCCGCGCTCAGAAGGTAGAAGTGGCGTTAAACAAAAACAAGTTGGTGCAAATGTTCCGGATACACCGTTTGAACTTCCTTTTGGGCCAACTGCTGTGAATGAATACGCGATGGCAGCGATGCGTCATATGCATGAATACGGCACGACGAGTGAACAATTGGCCTGGGTTAAAGTAGCGGCATCAACTCATGCACAATACAATCCAAATGCCATGTTACGTGATGTAGTGACAGTTGAAGATGTCCTTTCATCTCCAATGATTGCGGATCCATTACATAAATTGGATTGCTGTGTCGTAAGCGACGGTGGCGGAGCTTTAGTTGTCGTAAGACCTGAGATTGCTAAAAGTTTGAAACGTCCACTTGTCCGAGTGATGGGAGCGGGCGAGGCACCTAAAGGATTACTAGGTGGAAAAACAGACCTTACGTATACAGGAGCTGTTTGGTCAGGACCTAAAGCCTTTGAGGAGGCAGGGACTACACCTCAAGATATTAAATATGCTTCCGTTTATGATAGCTTCACCATTACGGTGTTAATGCAGCTTGAAGACTTAGGTTTTTGTAAAAAAGGCGAGGGTGGAAAATTCGTCGCTGATGGGAACCTGATTTCAGGGATTGGCAAGCTTCCAATCAATACGGATGGGGGCGGGTTGAATAACAATCACCCAGCAAGTCGAGGCGGCATCGTAAAAGTAATCGAGGCTGTTCGTCAGCTGCGTGGTGAGGCACACCCAAAAGTACAGGTTGAAAATTGTGACATTGCGTTAGCTCACGGTACTGGCGGCGGGCTGGCAAGCCGTCACGGAAGTAGCACACTTATTATGGAGAGGGTGTAAAGAATGGGAACTACCTACTATCAAGATAGATTGATGACAATCCCTGACATTCATCCGGAACATAAGGAATATTGGGATGCCGCTGCAGAAGGAAAGCTGCTGATCAAGCAGTGCGATGCCTGTGGTGAGTATCATTATTACCCACGTGTGCTATGTCCGTTTTGTATGAGCGATAAGACGAAATGGATGGAAGCGAAAGGCACTGGCAGTATTTACACCTATAGTGTGATGCGGCGAGGTGTCCCATATGCTATCGCCTTCGTCGCGCTTGATGAAGGTCCGAAAATGATGACTAATATCGTCGATTGCGATTTAGATACGGTGCACATCAATCAAAGAGTAAAAGTGGTATTTAAGCAAAGCGGCGATCAAGATAATCAAGGTCCTTTTATACCTTGCTTCACACCTGTCGAGGGTTAGAAGGCCTGAGAAGAGGAGCGGATTGAAATGATAATCAAAAAGAACGTACGGATTCCCATGCGTGATGGGGTGCATATCGCTGCAGATATCTACCTTCCTGATGGAGCAGCCAAAGTACCAGCATTACTTGCTCTTAGTCCGTATGGAAAGGAACTGCAAGCACAAGCGCTAACATTACCACCACAAGCACGTCCAAGCCATCTTTGGAACGGTGCAATCGAGGCAGGCGATATCCATGCTGTGGTCGAACATGGCTACGCGCATATTATCGCTGACGTTCGTGGTACAGGTCACTCAGAAGGTGAAATGTGCGGTAACTACAATTCAGGTGGTCATGGCGACGGTAAAGATATCTACGACATCGTTGAATGGATGGCAGAACAAGATTGGTGCGATGACAACATCGGTATGATCGGCATTTCCTACTTTGCATCTGTTCAAATTTTAGGTGCAGCGGAGCAGCCGCCACACTTAAAAGCAATCTTTGCGAACGGTGGTCACTTCGATCTTTATGAACTTTGTTATCACGGAGGGATCATGTGGTTAATGCCCCGTGCCTCTCGTGAAGGGCGTGGAGGCGATAGCGGTAACGCCTTCAATAACGTAGCAAGTAAGAGCTCGAAAGTATTCACACCAGAAGAGCTTAAACAAAAAACGCAAGAACGCTTAAACGATCCAGATATCGCACATTGGTCAGATTTCGTTCACCTTTTACATTATCAAGACCGTCACGAATTATGGATGGATTACCTATTAAATCCACTTGATGGCCCATTCTGGAAAGAAAAAAGCGCTATAGAAGTGGCGAATAAAGTTAACATTCCAACGTACTTCCAAGCAAAATGGGGCCGCGGTTGGAACGTTGAAGGTACAATCGAATGCTTCCACAAAGTATCAGGCATTAAAAAGCTTGATATCCAAGCGCTGCCGCCAATGTTAGAGCGTCCATTCCATGAAAGTCATGACGAAATGTTCCGCTGGTATGATTATTGGTTAAAAGGCATCGACAATGGCATTATGGATGAACCAACAGTGCAATTTTCTGTAGAAGGTTCTTACAAATGGCGTAAAGAAGATCACTGGCCATTGCCATATGAAGAAAAGAAAGAGTTCTACTTGCGTCCGCGGCACAAAATGAGCGAAAAGTGCGAGCCATTAACATCTGAATATGCACATCCAGATGGCTTCTATCAAGCACCATTAACTGTAACAACAACATCAGAAAAGATTAAATGGACTAGTGATAAATTCCAAGAGCCTGTAGAGATGACAGGTACAGGGGCGCTATATATTCATGCAGAAATCGATACAGATGATACAAACTTCATTGCCAAGCTTTATGATGTAGATCCAAGCGGCAAACGTACATTAATGACATCCGGTTATTTAAAAGCATCTCATCGTGAATTAAATGAAGAAAAATCAACATATGGTGAGCCATGGCACCCACATAATCGTGCGGTACCAGTAACACCTGGTGAAATTAATGAGTATGCAATTCGCTTATACCCATTCTCATTCTTAATTAAACCAGGACATCGTATTGAATTAGATCTTGCATGTAACGAACCACTTGATGGAGAAGATGCAAAATTACTGCCTCCAGATAGCTATCACTTACCAAGCGGTCGTGCCACAACACACAAAATCTATCGTGATGCAAAACACCAATCCCGTTTAGTATTACCAGTCATTCCTAAAGAATTTGACGTAACAAATTAGAGCAGAGGAATGAACAAGATGACAAATTCAGTACGTGTTATACCAATTGAGTGTAAATTTGGTCCAATTTCTGCATTTGCCTATTATGTGGATGCGCCAGAACCAGCTCTCATCGATACCGGTGTGAATGTCTCGGCAAGGCAAGACATTGAGCCAACTTTAGCTGAACACGGTATCCGAATGGAAGATATTCGTTGGATTTTACTGACTCATGGTCATGTAGATCATCTCGGTGGTGCTTATGAAGTATGGGAAAAAACAGGGCGACGTGCAAAAGTGGTCATTCCCAAAAAAGAAGCTCGACTATTGCGTGATCGCAATGAACATATTGCTGATTATATGGCACTACAAGGTAAATACATCACTGATCCAGCAATACAAGAAAAACATATTACAATGTTAACAACAGATATTGGTGGCAATATTGAACCGAACTTGGAAGTTGTTGATGGTGATTCTATCAATCTTGGAGGAGATATTACACTTAAAGTAATTGAAACTCCAGGTCATTCAATCGGTTCTGTTACCTTTCTATTAAATGGATTAAATTGGGCATTTGCGGCGGATGCAGTTCAAATGTATGGCGGCGCAAGTGGCTTACCAACGATTGAAAACCCAGTGTACTATCGTAAAAGTGTACAACGTTTATTAGAAGAAGTTCGTCCTCGACGATTATACCTAGGTCACCCATTCCGCAATATCAATGGCGAAATGCAAAGTGCACAAATTGAAGGTGAGCAAGTAGCAGCAGTGTTACAAGCGAGTCTTGATATGGATGCGAAATTACGTGATGTCGCGCTGCACCATTTAACAAATGAACTTGCTATTGAACAACATGAACTGTACGGACCATTTGGCAGGGTTGCAGAAGAAATTGGGTATACAGGCGATCCACGCCATTTGCCTTGTGCATTTTTTGTGACAATACATGGCTATAAAGAAGAATTAATTAATACTCGTAATAAATGAAAGGAGGAGACTCTACATGATCCAAAAGAAGTTTGAAAGTGCTGCAGAAGCAGTTGCTGACATGAAGGACGGGGCAACGTTACTTGTTGGCGGATTTGGGGGAAGCGGATTACCGTCACATCTCGTTGCGGCCCTTGTAGAACAAGGCGCGAAGGACCTAACGGTTGTATCGAACAATATTGGCGCCGTTAGTGATGGTGTAGCAGCTTTGATTAGTAACAACCAAGTAAAAAAAATCATCTGCTCTTTCCCAGTTGGTCCACATGAAAATGATTTAATTGAGCGGCTCCAAAAAGGTACGATTGAGCTAGAAATCTCTCCTCAAGGTACATTAGCGGAGCGTATACGTGCAGGTGGAGCGGGTGTTCCAGCCTTTTATACACCGACAGCAGTTGGCACGGAGCTTGGCGAAGGGAAAGAAACGCGAGAGTTCAATGGCCGTGTTCACGTGTTAGAACATGCTATTACAGGCGATTATGCATTTATTAAAGCACACCTGGCAGACCGTTGGGGGAATATTGTTTACCGCAAAACACAGCGTAACTTTAACCCTGTAATGGCGACAGCGGCAACTGTAACGATTGCTGAAGTAAGTGAAATCGTAGAAGTCGGCGGGCTGGATCCAGAAAACATTATCACTCCAAGCATTTACGTACATCGTTTAGTCCTGGTAGAGCAGGGGCAAGAAGGGAAGGTGTTAGTAAATGAGTAAAGAACAAGCGATTGGCTGGTCAAAACGTGAATTAGCAGCTCGTGTTGCGCTCGATCTTAATGATGGTTGGTTCGTCAACCTTGGTATTGGTTTACCGACACTTGTAGCGGATTTCATTCCTGAAGACCGGGAAATTATTCTCCATAGCGAAAACGGTCTCCTTGGTCTAGGCCCAAAACCAGCACCGGGTGAAGAAGATCCGGACCTTGTGAATGCCGGGAAAGAACCTATCACAATCGAGCCGGGTGGTTGTTTCTTCTCACAAGCAGATTCATTTGCTATGATTCGCGGTGGTCATCTTGATGTAACCATTCTTGGTGCATTCCAAGTTTCACAGTATGGGGATCTTGCAAGCTGGAAACTTCCGAACTCACCTCTTGGGCGTGTTGGCGGTGCGATGGACTTAACAGCTAGCAGTAAACGTGTCTTCCTCTGTATGCAGCATACGAGTAAGGGAACGCCGAAAATCGTTGAGGAATGTTCGTATCCACTGACTGCTCCTCGCTGTGTGGATCGCATTTATACAGACCTTGCAATAATCGATGTGACAGATAATGGCCTCGTTGTCCAAGAACTCGCACCGGGCGTTACTTTTGAGTACCTGCAGAAATGTACTGCTGCACCAATTAAGTATGCCGATAAAGAATCAAAGACAATCGGAGTTCAACAATGATTGGGTACACCCAAAAGCCAAAAATTGATCGCAGTTCCTCAGTTCCTCTTTATAAACAGATCAAGGCTATCTTGATTGAGGAGCTACAGACTGCTGATGGCGAGAATGGCCGACCTTTCAGCACGGAGCAGGAGCTTGTCCAGCGCTTCCACGTGAGTCGGGCACCTGTTCGCCAGGCTCTGAAGGAGCTTGCCGACGAGGGTTACGTTTATCGAGAGCGGGCGAAGGGTACCTTCCCCGTTCAGGAACTCCCTGTAAGGCCTCCGGGGTTAGAGTTAGGAGGACTAGTTGGCTTCCTTCGCGATCAAGGGTTAGATTGCACTTCGAAAATAGTAGATACAGACCGTGTGTTACCCACAGAGAATCTTTGCGCAATTCTTGGTCTTGAGCCGAGTGATCAGGTCTTAAAAATATCACGTTTAATTCTGCTTGAAGAGAAACCACTTGTATGGGCGCAGTCCTATCTATCCGTTTCGGAGGATTTCCATCCGAATAAACGGGAGCTAGAGAAGGTGGACAGTGTTTTCCTTCTCCTTGGAAGCGAACAAGGCATTGTTATTTCTCGAGGTGATCACCAGATTTATGCGTCAGGTGCAAACCGTGAGGAGGCAGAGCTTCTAGGTATCAAAAACGAGGACCCTGTTCTTGTAATAGAGACAAAGTTATACACGCGTAATGATCGCCTCATAGGTTGGAGAAGGGCTGTCCATAGAGCCGATGAGTATAAGTTCTCTTTCACGGCGAATCGTTGAGTCTTTGCAATTCAAATATGAAAGCGATTAAATTTACCTCCATTAATAATGGAGACAACTGCTATAGGGTTTGCTTTGATAAATGGAAACCAAATATTTGGAGGCATCTTTTATCAGTTAATTAAATTAATAGCTTAGGAGGGAAATATTTATGAAATCAAAGTCAGATGTAAGAATTGCTATTACCGGTGGCGGAATTGGCGGGGCATCAGCAGCGGTGGCTTTACGGCATGCGGGATTTAATGTCAACGTCTATGAGCAAGCTTCAGCTATAAAAGAGGTAGGTGCTGGGATCGGTTTGCGTCCGCCATCCATCCGTTATTTCAAGAAATGGGGGCTTCTTGAGGAAATTGAAAGAGTAACCCATAAGAGTGTTTTAATAGAAATCCTTTCAGATAAAGGGGATGTGTTACTTAAGGAACAATGGCCTGCTTTAACAGATGATCCGGATGAAAAATGGGCGAGATTGATTCATCGTGCAGACTGCCTCGACACGTTGATTAATGCAATACCATCTGAGTTCATTCATTTGCAGCACAAATGCAAATCAATCGTTCGTCATGGTGATTATGCTGAAATCGAATTTGAAAACGGTGTCAAAGTGGAAGCCGATCTGGTCATTGCTGCAGATGGGATCCGTTCCCTTACCCGTCAACTATTTTTCAGTCAAGCGGCGCCAGTTTTCCACGGTTATCATGCCTATCGTGCTCTAGTGAATGATGATGAAACATATGGTTTAGGTACTGAAGACACGCTCCGAATTTTCGCGGATGATAAAGTCAATATCTATTTGCTGCCTTTAAAATATCGGAAACAAGTGTCAGTGGATATTACCGTACCACACCATGACCCAACTGGGAGACCAAATGTACCGAAAGAAGACATGCTCAATCAAATAAAGAACTTTCATCCTGACCTCCAGAAGATTGCAGAAAATATAGATTACTGGGATATCCGCGCACTATACGATATTGATCCAGTTCACCAGTGGAGCAATAATTGCATCACTTTGCTTGGTGATGCCGCCCATTCAATGCTTCATAACCAAGGCCAAGGGGCCAATATGGCCATTCAAGATGCCGGGATATTGGTTGAATGTTTACTAGAAGCCGATTCCGTTGCAGAAGCTTTGGAAAAGTATGAGACTTTAAGAAAACCAGTGTGTCATTTATTTCAAAACTTATCCCGTCAGTTCCATAATGACAAGGAAGAAACATTTTTCCCTGAAAAAGAATTCTTTGAAAAGACTCCTGAGTAAAGTGATTTAAAGGAAAACCAAATAGGATTTATCGAATTATTCAAAAAGATTTCAGAATATTAACTAGTGTTGGAATATTCCGTCCCTTATTTAGTCAAATAAGGGACAGATTAAAATACGGAGGTTCCCACAGATGCCTGTACATCCCGAGATTAAAAAGATATTGGATTCCATTCCACAATTTGATACTAAACCGAAAATCATTCCAGAAGAACATAGAAAAATGTTTGATGCACCCATTTTACCTGTTGAAAAACGTGTGCAAGTTTATTCTGTTGAAGACAGAACCATTCCGACTGCTGAAGCTGATATACCAGTAAGAATTTATACGCCGGAGGAAGCAGATTCCTATCCACTTCTCATGTATTTCCATGGGGGAGCATTCTTCTCTGGAAATCTTGAAAGTCACGATGAAGTTGTTCGCCCGATTTGCATGGAATCCGGCTATAAAGTCATTTCTGTTGATTACCGTCTTGCTCCTGAACACCCATTTCCTGCTGCATTAGTAGATTGCTATAATGTGACAAAATGGGCAACCGAACATAAGGATGAATTAAAATGGGATGGGAAAACAGTCGCAGTTGCAGGGGATAGTTCTGGTGGTAACTTAGTTGCTGCCATCTCCCTAATGGCCCGTGACAAAAAGGAATTTACCATTTCGAAGCAAGTATTATATTATCCATCCCTAGACCTTGATTTCAGTGAATTTCGTTACCCATCATTAGTGGAAAATGGAAAGGGCTATTTCGTAGAAAGTGATCAGTTAGCTGAACATAACTCCTTCTATTTATTAGGGAATGTTGATACCGATAATCCGCTGGTTTCACCTATTCGAGAAGAAAATTTAGAAAATCTTCCAGAAGCACTTGTCATCACAGCAGAATATGATCCATTTCGAGATGAAGGGGAACTATTTGCGGAGAACTTAAAAAAATGTGGTGTACATGTTGAAACAAAACGATATGAAGGTGCTACTCATGGCTTCTTAGGTAAATTCACTCATCTTGATGAATATAAAGACATTTATAAACGAACAGCGGATTTCCTAAGTTCTAAGTAAGGCGTTTTCAACCCCTACGTTAACGTGGGCTTGAAGTGTTCATTTTGATAGGTTAACTGTATTTTACAACGGAAGTGATCATTGCGACTAAACCAAAGCATTGCGTCCAATCACTTCCGTATTATTATGAAATCCTTATTTATAGGACCAAGACTGCGGAAAATATTTTCAATATTCGGAACGTTGTTAAAAATCACCTTGGTATCAACGTATTTTAATAGCTATACCAATACATGATTTTAAGGAAGGGTGTTTTATTTAATGAAAAATAAAAAGTTTTGGACTTATGAAAATAAGTTAGTAGTAATCGTCTTCTTCACAATCGGATTCGTATTCTTTGACCGTTTAGCGATTAACTACCTATTCCCCATGATTTCAGTAGATTTAGGACTAAACTACACGCAATTAGGATTACTTGGAGCAGCTCTTGCATTAACTTGGTCAGTATCTGGTCCATTAGGTGGATTCATTTCAGATAAAGTTAAGAGTAAGAAATCAATGTTAGCAATTTTAGTACTCGCATTCTCGGTTATTTCATTAGCGCACGGTTTAGCACAATCATTTGCAATGTTATTCGTCCTACGTCTATTAATGGGTATTGTAGAAGGTCCAATGATTCCGCAAACACAATCGATTTTAGCCATGGAATCTTCGGAGCGTCGTAAAGGATTTAACTTAGGTTTCACAATGAACACAAGTAACGCATTATTCGGGAGTATTTTAGCGCCTGTAGTAATCGTTGCATTAGCAACAAATTTTGACTGGCATGTTGCATTCTATTTAACGATTATTCCAGGGATTATTTTAAGCTTTGTCATCCTCAAATCAGTTAAAAATCCAGATCCAGTGAAATTCCATGCTATGCATGCTACAAAATCGACTGATAAAGTTAAAGTTAAAGATGTTCTTAAGCACCGTAATATTTGGTTATCAATTGTTGTTTTTAGTTTAGTTATGACCACACTTATGGCATTCCAAATTTTTGGGCCAACATATCTAGTCCAAGCAAAAGGTTTAACTGAAACAAAAATGAGTTTCGTAATGGCTTCATTCGGAGTTGGATATGCAATCTTCGGTTTCTTAATCCCAACCATTTCAGAGCGTACTGGACGTAAACCAGCTTCTTTAGTTTCTGGCTTGTTGTTAATTCTCATACCACTTGCAATCGTTTTCGTGGATTCAATTCCATTAATGATGCTACTTTTATTCATTGGTTCTGCAGGTTCAGGTGTAATTGGCATGTCAATGTCAGTTATTCCAGTTGAGTCTGTTCCATTACAATACTCAGGTCTTGCAATCGGTTTAACAATCGGTATTGGTGAGTTAATCGGTGGATTCTTAAATCCAATGGTGAATGGTGCTTTAGCAGACATTTATGGTATTCAAACACCATTATTTGTAGCTGCTGGTGTGGCTGTGTTGGCATTCCTATTCTCATTATTCTTCAAAGAAACAGCACCAGCTAAAGTTCAATCAACACTAGGGCAAGATGTCAAAACTGGTTTCCCAGTATAATTTTCGTTAGTAAGTAACAACTTAGCCTGCCTCTTCTAGAAAGACGTGGGCTAGTTGTTCTTATTTTATTTTAGGGGGGGATTTGTTGTTTAAAAAATATAATATGGAAGTATTTCCGTGTTTAGTTCCGGCCTCTAGCAAATTGAAAAGCTTTAATTTTTTCTTAGTTAAACATGAAAATACCTTGACGTTAATTGACGCTGGATTGAACACTGATGAGTGCTGGAATTCTTTACAAAAGACTTTAAAGGATAATGGTTACACGCTTACAGATATAACAGGGATTTACCTAACGCATCATCATGCAGACCACGTGGGTTTAGTCGACCGAATTGTATCCACTCATTCCATTCCCGTATACGCCCATCCTTATGCCATACGTATACTAAAAAGAGACACAGAATATATAAAAATGAGGGTGGAGTTTTTCAGAAAGCTATACCAAGAGATGGGATGTGGGGAAATTGGTGAGAAACAAGTAGCAAATTTTAATAATCCTATTATTCTAGGCAAGGATAAAAAGATCCATTGCGAAATCCAAGAAATGACCGACAACCAACTTGGCATTGATATTTTGGAAATCCCAGGGCATGCTCCAGACCAGGTGGCCTTTTATAATAAAGCGAGTAGGTGGCTATTTGCAGGCGATTTATTAATTGAACATATGACAAGCAGTGCCTTCATCGAACCAGATGTTGGTGGGACCCGTACAAAATCCCTTATGCAACAAAAGCAGTCATTAGAGAAATGTTTGTCATTGAATGCAGAACTTGTTTTTTCAGGTCACGGTAGGATCATAGAAAATCCTGTTGATTTATTTAAAGAAAGAATAAAAGAGATAGATGAAAAGGCCAATAAATATATAAACATCATTAAATCCGGAATTACAACTACAAGTGGAATTGCCCAATTACGGTATAAGGATAAGTATGAAAAGCAGTTTTTCACTATTATGTCTGAAGTTATTGGTTATTTAGATTATCTCGAATTTCAGGGGAAAATTAAAAAGGAAATGAAGAAAGGAATTTGGTATTATTCTTGCAATTAAGGTTTATAAGCCTTTGATCGATGAGGAAGAACCCGTTTCCGGCACTCCAAAACGGGTTCTTCCTCATTATAGGAACCGTATACACGACCCCGTTCAGGTAATTAAATATTGGAAAATCTTGAAATAGGGAAAGTCTTTTTGATAGAGTAATGGGAAGACCGGTCGGTTTTGAGGGGGTTAACTACAGAATGGATACAAAATCAATGATAATCGACATCACCACCACTCTTTTCCAACAAAAAGGATATAAGGGTGTAGGACTAAACGAAATATTAAAAGAATGTAACATTTCAAAAGGGTCTTTTTATCATCACTTTCCAAATGGAAAAGAAGAAGCACTCATTGCTTGTCTTCAGTCCATGAGTGATGCGGTTACTTCGGACATCGAGGATATTTTCAACCGATATCCAACTACTCAAGAAGCCACAAGGAAGATGATTGAAAAAGTAATAGGCATTTTTGAACGTGAAGGTACGATTACTAGTTGTACATTTATCAGCATCGTTAGCGAAATGGGATCATTAAGTGATCAAGTCCGAACTACCTGTGAGGACCTATATTTAAAGATGCAACGGATTTATTCGACTAAGTTAGTAGCTGATGGGTTTTCGAAAGAAACTGCTAATTCAATTGCTATCATGATGAATGCTTCTATTGAAGGTGGAATTATGCTTTGTTTAACACAAAAATCAATTGAACCATTAACAGTAATTTCAAATTTATTACCAAATCTATTGAAGAAGGTTTAATGAATGATGTTATTTTTTAAATAGAAGAAACTGGGGCACTGGGATCAGGCCCCATAGCCCGTTGCCTATTTCTGATCTAATAGTTTTTCAACTGCTTTTCCTCATTCCTTGATAAGCAGGAACCTGTAATTTACTTGTTGCAACAGTCCCTAAACGAATGGATACAATGATAGCAATAATCGCCAGAACGACAATCATGGAGACAACTCCGTACCATCCAAAATGGCTATAGAACGTACCGCTTGCTGTTCCTCCAATACTTGAACCTGCATAATAGAAAAACAAATATAAGGATGAGGCTTGTGCCTTATCATGAGTTGCTGCTTTTCCTACCCAGCTTTATGAATTATTGGCAAAAAAAGGCCGGCTCCCTATGCGTTACAGCAGTAGCAGTGGGGGTCCGGCCACATCTTGAACGAAATCAATTGTTAGAATCCATATGAAGAAATACACCCACTTTATGAGAGTTTAAAAATGATATAGAATACACAAAACACCGTTAGTAGAAAAACGGAAATGAGATAGATGACCATGCTCCGTCTAAATGCAAAGAGCGAGATGCCGGAAGCTTGCGCATAATGGGAAGCTGTTAACCCGGACAAAATGCCCATGATCACAAACCACGGCTCATAAAACAAAAGACTCCATAACGCCAGGCTCTGGACATCAAGTGAAATCCAACCAGTGAAATGAATGGTAATTACGTCTGCTAGAAGAAGGATTTTTGTAATAATCCCGCTGATTCCATGTGCAATTAAATAAGCAGTACAGGTAAGGGTAGGGATTAATAGTATTAGAGGGTGGATGTTTGTTCCGCCAATTAACGGCACCCACGCCGGGACTACCCTTCCCCATGGCTTGACAAGGGCAATTAAAATGAACCCACAAGTCATGATTAAAACGCCAGCAAAATAGCTTCCCATGTACACAGCTTTAGGATCTTCAAATTGTCCCGGAATACCTATAGTTCCACCGGCTGCTTGATAAAATCGGACGAAAACGGCATACATGACTGCCCAAATGCAACCGAGGTAAGTCGGCCAGACCGCATTCTTCGTCATTCGTTCAAAGGCATTCAACCTTTCCGTTTGAGCTTTCACATTGTTTGTTTTTTCGTTCATGTTCACATGATCCTCCTCATTTTAATCTTTCCCACAACTGGAACATCGACCACGCCGACGATAATAGTAATCATCCTTTCAATTTTATCAATTCAAAATCCCCACTTTCATCCTAATCAGCGAAGGTTAAAATGAAGGTGGGGTTTCGTTTAAATTTTGTTTAATTCGTGGTTTTCTTGTTCCATTTATTATTTTTGGTACAGATAAATTTGTGTACCCTTTGTTGAACTTGTTATTTTCCATCCTAATTGCATTTCCTGAAGCATTAGTGACACGATGGAGAGGCCGATGCCGGCCCCTTTTTTGTCTGTTGATACATCCAAACCAGGGCCTCTGTCTTCAATCATAATGGCTGTTTTCCCGTCATAATCTACAATTCGGACACCGACATACCGCCCAGATTTGGCGTGCCTCATCACGTTTTGTAAGAGATTATCTACGATGCGCATGAACCAATGGGGATCGATATTCCAGATCAATGCCTTTTCGGGCAGACGAACATCTACTTTAAAGCCCTCTTTCTCAAATACCGGATACCATCCCGCCATTGATTCACGAATGAAGCGAATAATATCTATTTCTTTTCTTTGCAATTTGTATTTTCCGGCTGATAATAGCGTGTAGGAAAGGAGATTTTCAAGCAGATGACTTAAGAGATCTACCTTGTCTTCAATTACATGAAGCGAATCTTTCCCTTTGGTCGACATGGGCTCTTTTTGTAATGAATAGGCATGCCCACGGATAGCTGTGAGAGGCGTTCGTAAGTCATGAGATATATTGGCAATCAGCTGTTTGCGCAGCGCTTCTTCTTCTTGTTCATGCTGCCTGCTTTTTGTCAGTTCATCGATCATATGATTAAACGCTTTGCCTAATTCACTTATTTCGTCTTTTTTATCGACAACGATCTTTTCGGGAATGCCATTTTCCGTCGTTTCAGTCATGGCGGTTTGGAGATGAACGAGCCGTTTACGTATCTTGAAGAAAAATAACCAAGAGACAAATAGAAAGAGACCAAATACGATAAAAGCATATATCGCCAAGAACTTGTCATCTATAAAGGAAAGGGTCGGAAGTTTTGTAACTGAGGGTGGTATTTGGAAAACCATAAATCCGTTGCTCTGGTCTCCGCCAATATAAGACACAAAGGTAATGGGATCCCCATCACTTTGATTCATAAACTCAATACTGTTCTCTAAGGTCCATTGAGCCGGAATATTCTTTTGTTCGGAAAGTACCAGTTTGGTTTTGCCCGCTCCGTCCACCCAGAACATCGAAGCGAGCGGATATTGTTCTTTTAATGTGTGAAGCTTCTTATCTACCTGTTCTGGAGTGGCTCCATCCAATTTTGCCGCTTCATGATGCCACATTTTCTTTAATTTGTTCGTATCAATATACTGAGCTTTCTGTTGAAGATCCGAGTCCAGAAGATAGGACGGTATGAAATAGGCAGGTAAAACAAAAGGCCATAAGATAAGTGCTACTATAATGATCAGTAAATATTTCGCCAACAGAGAATGTCGAAACCTCATTGCTTCACCCTATATCCGATTCCCCGGATTGTTTCAATAATTTGCGGCTGGCTCGGATTTCCCTCTATTTTTTCGCGTAAATGGCGAATATGTACCATCAACGTTTTATCCCCCGCTATATAGGGATTTTCCCATACCGCTTCGTAGATTTGTTCTTTTGTCAGAATTTTGTTTGGATGACGAAGCAAATAAGTGAAAATTTGAAATTGTTTTGCCGTTAGGACGATTTCATTATTCGATCTTGTATCGATAATACGGTTTTGATCTAAATATATGCTAAGATGTGAAAGTTGAATAAGTGGTGGCGAAATCTTTCCAAACCGTCTTAACAGCACTTCCACACGTGCCGCCAACTCCTCAGGATGAAATGGTTTCGTCACATAATCGTCGGCAAAATGAAGGCCTTGCAATTTATCGTCAATAGAGGTTCTAGCAGAAAGCATTAGAATCGGTGTCACAGGATATTCTTTTTTTAGCCGCTGGCCGATGGAGAATCCATCCAATCCAGGAAGCATAATGTCAAGGATTACAAGGTCAATCTCTTCCATTCGATCAAGTGCGCCATCCCCCGAGGTAAGCCAGATCACATGATAGCCACGCCTAGTTAAATCTTCGCTGACCCAAGTACCGATTTCCTTATCGTCTTCAATGTATAAAAGTTTATTTTTCATTTTCCCCACCCAATGGATTTTTTAATAAAGGATCAAGTAGACGATCATAACTCATACGTATTTAATAATCCATTCCACACTTAAGTTGGATTTTCCTTCCTTGAATGAAGGTCATCCTTATCAAAAAGCAGCGTAAAACCCCTAGCTTTAGTTATGGGGATACTCATAAAACTAAAACCATTAAAAAAGGTCAGCCAGAAATATCTGGTTGACCATAACATCGTGATGAAATCAAAATTGTAAGCCTTTAATCATAAAGTTTTACAGTTTTTTTATAATATAAGAATCTATAAGTTTTGGCTTAGAGAATTGTCTAGCTCCAACGCCCTAGCGGCTAGTGTCCTTCGCTCTCCGCCCTACGATAAGTCAACATCGAATCGCCTCCGGCTCTTCGTGTTTCCTTTATCTCAGTTGGAGCGCTCCAGGCCATACGCCGCTGACCAGGGCGCTTCCGCTTTTCTCATTTTACTGGACCTTTAGTAATCTCAGTGAGTTTAGAATTGATGGCAAAGATTGTTATTCTCCTCTGTTATTTTGTAGTGGTAAAATAGGATTCCCCTAGAATTTCCTTCATTTGATAACGATCTGGTGAAAGCTCTTTTTCAATAAAAGAGTTAAAATCTGATTGTTCAACATCGTACATTACTTCAATTTCTTTAGAAAATAGAAGTTTTTCTTTTTCAAGCAAGCTAGAAAGGGATGGCTGTTGTTTTGGTTTCAGTTCTTCCATATTTAGAACTTGTTTTAATCCGTCAATATAGTATTCAAACGGACGGCCACCAACAATTTTTACGCCTTTATTTTCTTCATTAATCATGATAATGGTAGGAAAGCCTCTGACACCTAAGCTTCTAGCTAGACCAAAATCTTCATTCAATAACTGTTGTCCGATCGGTTGTCCAGCTTCATTGACAATGGCTTCTCCATCAAGACCAAGTTTATTTACGATTTCAATCATAACGGATTGATCTGAAATATTTTGATTAAAGGCGAAAAGTGCTTCTCTTGCACGGCGCAAAAATTCATATGCGTTTTTCTCATTATGATTTTTTTGAATTACCTTAAATACACGAGAGGGTGGGTAGGAAGATTGAACTGGATTATCAATCATTAAAGTCCCATCAATTGGCATTCTTGAATATTCTCCAACTTCTCTCCAGTGACCTGCAACGTCGGCTGGTTTATAAATTCCGTTTGCAGGATCGATTGGTCCGTCATGCCATTTTTCCAGCAAACCACCCATAACCGTATGAAAGTTAAAATAATCTCCATACTGCTCTACAAAACGACGAAGAACAGGTTCAATTGCCCAACAATGTGAACAAATAGGATCAGTCACATAATAAAGATTAATCGATTTTTTTGGTTGATTAAAATCAATAACCTCGATTTCTTCCTCACCAGCTTCACCGCATACACCGGTTTCTAAATCACAAATCAAATTATTAATTTTTGTCAATTTCATTCCTCCTAAAAATGTGTATTACAGAGTAGGCTTATTAAATATCGCTTTGATTTTCAACAGTATTTGTTCTACAATCGTATTTTAGTACATAATGAAAACGACCAACACCAATAGTTCGTTGAATCTGTCGTTTATACAACACATTGAAGTGATTGTTTAAAAAGTAGGAGGGAATTTGATTGACTCAACCAAAGACGGATCCCCGAATTCTACGTACTCGGAAATTAATCATGGATTCTTTTATTGAACTTTCAGGTAAAAAAGAATTCAAAGATATTACCGTGAAGGATATTACAACAGAGGCTATGATTAATCGTGCAACATTCTATTATCATTTTGAAGATATTTATGACTTATTGGAAAAGGTATTATCTGAAGTATTATTGATTAATTTGAATGGTAATAGCTTCGACCAAAATGAACTAAATGAAGAATGGATAATTAGTATCTTCATAGCGATAACGAACTTTCATAGATCTTTATCCAATCGTTGTCATAGAGGATACGAAGAGACGATTGCCCGTATTATTAGGGAACAGCTCGAAATTATTTTTTACAAAATGTTGGTAAAACAAAATACAACTGAAGATGAGCAAGCTTTGAAGGTTATCTCTGTTATGTTAAGTTGGGGAATTTACGGAGCTTCTGTAGAATGGAGAAAAAGTAGTAAGACGATACCCCCTGAAGAATTTATCAAATCAACTATTCCTTATATAATGTCTGGAATCGATTTTGGGGCTAAAAACTAACAAGTATTTATGTTTTGGTGGAGCTGAAATCGAATATGAATGGGTGGCATGTTAAAAAAATGAATCGGCCATTTTAATTGAGTAAAGGTTTTATACCATTTTTAATAAAGCAATCATGATTATCTTGAAGGATTAGAGGGTGAAAGTTTGTATAAATTAGTGGCAATTGATGTAGATGGTACTCTGTTTAATGATCGGAAAGAAATCACGAAGGAAGTAAATGAGGCAATTCAATCCGCAAAAGCAAAAGGTGTGAAGGTGGTTGTTTGTACCGGGAGGCCAATTGTCGGGGCCCAGCCTATCATTGAGGAATTGAAATTAACGGATGAAAATGAATATGTGATTACCTTTAATGGTGCACTTGTGCAAAATACTCATACGAATGAAGTTATTTCTGAAATTTCTTTATCATACCAAGATTTAAAAGTGTTATATGAATTGAGTTTAAAGCTTGATTCACCAATGCATTTTTTTGATTCAAAAAATGTCTATACACCGAATAAAGACATTAGCCGATACACTGTTTATGAATCCCATATCAATCAAATCCCCCTTCATTATCGGACGATTGAGGAAATACCCGAAGACTTTTTGATTCCGAAGGTTATGTTTATTGATGAACCGGAACGTTTAAACAAAATCATTGCGAACATACCGGTTTCATTTAAGGAAAAATATACAATGGTCAAAAGTGCTCCGTACTTTTTAGAAATTCTTCATCCAAGCGTCAGTAAAGGGAATGCAGTCAAACAACTAGCGGAAAAACTTTCAATTAAAAGGGAAGAAGTGATTTGCATCGGCGATGGTGATAATGATTTAAGTATGGTGGAGTATGCCGGCTGCGGTGTAGCAATGGGCAATGCAGTACCAAGCGTAAAAAAAGTTGCTGAGTTTCAAACATTTTCTAATAATGAAAACGGGGTGGCAAATGCCATCGAAAAACTGATATTAAATAAAAAATAGAGACTTAGAAAAAGGTGAAAAGGGTTAGGCAACCGTTGCATTGCAGTGATGGTTGTCTGACCCTTTTTCGCACTGATATAACGGGGGACGTCACTGTTATTTGATTATGTAAACTAATTGTGATATACTATTTAAAGATAAACTCTTAATTATTCTGTTTTTTAGATTGAATTATCCTCCAGATTATCCTTAACTGCCTGAAATTTGCGGTTTATTCTCTCCGAAAAGTATAACCTAAATCTGATCGAAACGATCGAATGATTCTATAAAGTAGTGTTGATGAATCATTAAAAAAAATTCTAATTACCACATATGGATACTTCTCCATTTTGTTGAATTTTTATATCAGTATTGTGTATTTATAAATTGATAAAACAACATGTGAAAATATTCACAAAGAGAAAGGGATGATAAAATGAGAACTGGTCAAAAAGCAGATCTCAAAGCAAAAGAGGAGATGAAGGATGATTATTCATACGATAGGGTACCAATAGAAAAAAGAAATATGGGCTGGTTTAGTATTACAAATATTACTTTTGGAATTGCAACGGCCATTTTTTACTTTCAAATGGGAAGTGTAATGGCACTTCAATTCGGGGCAGTTAACGCAATCATTTCAGCTATTTATGCAATCATTGTTGCTGGAATCCTTGGAACAATCATTGCCTATTTGTCGGCTAAATCTGGTATGAATGTAAATTTATTATCTAGAGGTGGATTTGGATATATAGGCGCTTCATTAACCTCGTTCATTTATGCATCAAACTTTATCATGTATTGTGCATTTGAAGGCATGATATTAGTTGCTGCTATACATGCATTTTTCCCCATCATACCAGTATGGCTTTTAATCATCATCTTTGGTTCAATTGTTATACCTTTAAATTGGTTTGGTATAAAACAATTAGATAAATTGCAAAAATGGTCATTGCCAATATTCGGTGTTTTTTTAATCACGACTATAATAGTCGCATTCAATAAAACTTCAATTTACGAAGGAAGCTTTTGGACGTATTTGCCTGAGGGAGTTCAAACGGGCGGGACAGCTTTATTGCTCTGTATAGGGATGCAGCACGGCATAATGGGTTTAACAGCACTTCTTGCTTCAGATTATGCACGATTTCTTAAACCAAAGGACATTAAAATAGGGTCATTCATGATCGGATTTGTCCCACAAATTTTCTGCTTTGGTGTTATGGGTGGGCTTGGTATATGGTTTGGTGTTCGCCTAGGAGAGTCCAACCCGGGTGTTTACATTGTATCACTCCTTGGCCTCGGTGGAGTTCTGTTTACCTTGTTAACTCAAATAAGAATTAATATTACCAATATATATAGTGCTTCACTTTCGCTTTCTAATTTTTTTGAGAATGTTTTTAAATTTAAACCAGGCAGACGATTTTGGATTGTTGTGGCGGGGGTAATATCCATGGCCTTGATGCTTGGCGGTATACTGGATCATTTAGATACTGCCATGACGTTCCAAGGGGTTTTTCTTTTGACTTGGGCTGCAATTTTGGTTACTGATGCCTTAGTAGTGAAAAAAATAATGAAGATTGGCCCTGGTTATTATGAGGCAAGGCAGGAGAATTTGTATAAATGGAATCCTGTTGGAGTTGTACCCTTAATCGCTGCAAGTGTTTTAGGTACAATCGCTGCATTAGGATATATGGGTACATTCTTACAAAGTACGGCTGCCTTTTTTGCAGCAATTCTAGCTTCAATCCTTACTGTAGTTTTCGCTGTTTTAACAAAAGGAAAATATTACAATAAAGCTGATGATTTACCGGAAAAAGAATACATCGCATCATAGGTTTTTGGTTATTTTAAGGGTCAAAAGTAAATCTAAAAGAAAAGCGCTTGGAATTAACCAACCGCTTTAGATAGTATTTTGCTAGTTATACTCTTATTTAATATTGTAAAAAGATGCCCACTATATTAACGGAAGTCCGCTTTAAATTCACCAGTAATTTTTTGGTGGCCGTTATTTTCTTCAAACGATTGCTCTTGTTCTAAGTCGAAACGGTCCATAATAGGTAAATCGTTTACTGAGAATAGGTAAGAGTCTTCTGATGCGGAGTGTTCATACCAAGCCCAGTTTGGAACAACGAAGTAATCGCCTTTTTTCCAATCGAAACGAATACCATTAATTACGGTGTTACCTGAACCTTTGTGTACTTGGTAAACCGTTGAGTGTGTATGGCGTAATGCTTTTGTTTTGAAACCATGTGGCAAATGCTGCATTCTAGTACCAAGCGTCGGGTTGGCAGATTTACCTGTAGATGGGTTAATGTACTCTACTGCATATCCATGGTGTGGATTTGGATCGAATTCCATCAAGCCTTTAATTCCTTCTACAGTGCGATCCCATTTATAATTGGCAAGTGGTGCAACTGTGAATTTATCATCACCAACAGGACGAACCATGCCGCCACGATAACGCCTTTCTGTAAAGTTGTCTGGGATATCTGGCTGTTGTAAACCATCTTCATAAGATTCAAAGAATGTACCGCCGATTGCGTAAATAGTAGGGATATCTAAAGCATCCATCCAATACATAGGCTCTGTACCTAAATGTGCATGCCCATGCCATAAGCCCTTTGGAGTAATTAAAAAGTCGCCTTCTTCCATGAAAATACGCTCACCCTGTACGATCGTGTAAGCACCTGAACCTTCAGAAATGAAGCGCAATGCACTTTGTGAGTGACGGTGAGATGGCGCTTTTTCACCAGGCAATAACATTTGCACAGCTGCATAAATCGTTTGAGTAGTAGATCCCCATCCCCAAGGTTCACGATAAGTTAAGCCAGGATTTTGGAAATAAATTGCACGACGTTCACCACCACGTTCTGGTGTGAAGATTTGAGCTGCCTCAGCCATTTTCTTTTTGATTAATTCATCGCTCCAAAGATATGCTTGTGCTTGAGGCTTTGGTGTTTTGTGCATAATTGTAGGAATTGCTTCCCAAAGAGGTCCTAAGTTGTATTGTTGAATATCTTTTGTGTAATCGGTTACAATAGAGCTTTTCATAAACTCTTGAACTTCTGGATTTACTTCAGCCATTTCACATTCCCCTTTACTTTTCAAAGTATAGTGAAAAGGGGAGTAGCGTATTTGCTACTTGACCCCTTGCTTCTCCTAATTAAACAGTGGCTATGACTTCTGTTGCCTTTACTTTATTTTCAAGAACACCAATTTGGTCAATCTCAATACGAACTACGTCTCCATCTCTTAAGAACTGCTGAGGATTCATAGCAAATCCCACGCCCCCAGGAGTTCCTGTTAAGACAACATCTCCTGGCTCGAGCGTCATTAAATTTGATAAGAAAGCGACTAATTTTTGAACTGAGAATACTAGATTGGCAGTATTCGTTTTTTGACGTACTACACCATTTACTTTTAGGACAACATCTAAGCCAGATGGATTTTGTAATTCATCGGAAGTTACTAAATATGGTCCCATTGGTGCACTGCCATCAACTGTTTTCCCTTGTAACCATTGAATAGTGCGTCGTTGAATATCTCGATAGGTTACGTCATTTGTAATGGTATAACCTGCTACATAGTCTAATGCATCTTCCTCGGAAACATTACGAGCTTGCTTGCCAACAACGAAAGTGAACTCTGCTTCATAGTCGAGTTTGTCGGAAATTGGATAGTGCGGAATATCGTCTTCTGGCCCTAAAATGGTATTGGCGAATTTTGCAAAAATAACTGGGTTTGGTGGGAGTTCACGACCCATTTCTAAAATATGCTCGCGGTAGTTGTGGCCCACACAAATAATTTTTCCTGGACGCCCGACAGGTGCTTCTACCTTAACTTCCTCACGATTGTAAATCACTTTTTTATCAAAGCTTTCAGGATTAGCTAAAATGAAATCGATTGCATTTTGCGCGAGAATCAGCGATTCTTTACCACCTTGGTATAACTCATCTGTATTATCTGGCACATATGCATTTGCAATTGCTTCGTATCGGTATTTTCCTTCTGCTTTTAACTGTGCTTGGCAGGCATAGTTTAAGTCGATTACTTTGTTATCAACGATTGCCCCTGCACGTGTATGCCCAGCGACAGTAAAATTAATAAGTTTCATTGTTACCCTCCTCAATTTCACTAATTATGGATATAGTTCACTATTTATAAAAATATTAATTGGTTTTTAAAAAATTGTCAATGTTATTTGTTTTCAGAAAAAGTAAAATCCCTTTCATTATTTCATTTCAGTTGTCATAATAATCAGCTTATTTTCAGTTGATTTTGGATATTGTAGCAGAAAAACGATTAAAAGAAATTTCAAAATTTTTTAACTTTTATATTGACGTATAAGTAAAAAATGATTTAAAGTTTACTTATCAGGAACATTGTTCACTATTTGTAGAAGATGATCATTCATTTGGGGGGTTTTTCAATGACTAATGTAAGCGATATTATTATAGTAGGTGGAGGGATCGGTGGTTTAGCAGCAGCTCTATCAATCCAAGAAACTGGTAAATCAATAACAATTTTTGAGCAAGCACCTGAATTTGGGGAAGTAGGTGCTGGTATTCAGTTAGCGCCAAACGCATTAGAAGTTTTAGACCGTTTAGGTGTAAAGGAAGAAATTTTAAAATATGCGGTATTACCAAAACGTCTTGTACTAAAAGATGTTTATACTGCAAAAGAATTAGCAACTCTTGATTTAGGGGAAGGCTTCCAAAAAGAATTCGGTCAGCCCTATATCGTATTGCATCGCTCTGACTTACACAGAGTTCTTTATGAAGCATGTCAAAAACGCAGTAATATCCAATTTTTTACAAACCAAACGATTCAAACTGCAGAACAAAATGGTGATACTGTAACAATTGTCAATCAAAATGGTGAAACGTTTAGTGCAGAAGCAGTTATTGGAGCGGATGGGGTAAAATCAAACATGCGTAAGTTGCTGATTAAGGATAAACCAGTTAACTCTGCGTATGTAGCTTACCGTGGAACGATTCCAATTGAAGAAGTGTCTACTAACTCAAACTTAGACTTAGATGACGTAATCATGTGGATAGGACCAAACCTACACTTAGTACAATATCCTGTTCGTCGTGGAGAACTTTACAATCAAGTAGTAGTATTTAAATCATATGATGCTACTGTTGAAGACTGGGGAACACCGGAAGAACTTACACGTCGTTTTGAAAATAGCCATCCAAAAGTGCAAAACGCTTTAACTTTCATTAACCGTCAATTCCGTTGGCAAATGTATGACCGTGAACCAATCGACAATTGGACAAAAGGCAACATTACGCTATTAGGAGATTCTGGTCATGCGATGCTTCAATATTTAGCTCAAGGCGGCGTTCAAGCACTCGAAGATGGGTTTGTATTAGGTGAGAAATTAAAAGAACATAATTCTTACGAAGAAGCATTTAAAGCATACCAAGAAATTCGAATCCCACGCTCTGCAATGGTACAATCATCGGCACGTAGATGGGGCGAAATTATTCACGCGGAGGATCCAACTACACTTTCACTTCGCAACTTTATTTTCGAACATCACAAACCAACTGATTACAATGTTGTTGATTTCCTATATGGCTATTTCAAAAAAAATTACCAACATGTAGATTGCTAATTTACAAAAACGCGTTAGAGCTAACTCTAACGCACTTTTTAAATTTATGAATCATGTGATATGAAGGAGAGCATAAACTATGACAACAGCAGTACTGAATGAAAAATTGGAATTGTTTAAAAAGAGTATAGATGATATTGTAGCGGTATTGAAAAATACTGAAGAGGCGGCGCTTTTAATGAAACCTTCTGAACAAGAATGGTCAGCAATGCAAATTGTTTCTCATATTTTAGAAGCTGTAGACTTTTGGGTTGCAGATTTGGAAGCCTTGCTAGTTGTTCCAGGGGCAAAATGGGGGCGTAATCATGAACATGTGCGTCGATTAGCTGCAGTAAATGCAAACGTTGTCTCTCAAATTAATAAGGATGAGGCCATAACTGGACTACAAAACTTAGTCCCAAAAGTAAATTCAGCACTTGTAAAAGTTAAAGAAGAGGATTTAGTAAAAACAGCTCCAAGCTATAATCCAAACTTTGACGGAAAACCGTTATCATTTTTAGTCGACCATTTAATCGTTCAGCACGTAGTGGGTCATTACGGGCAAATTGTACGTCATTTAGAAAAAGTTCAATAAACATGAATACCAGGTTGGCAGGTTGCTCTCAGTTTAATAATTTTATGACTCTAATCCTCACCTTATTTTTTTTAGGTGGGGATTATTTCATGCTTAGATAACTTTTTAAATGTAATAACCTGTTCATCTTCCATTCATATAACGATTATAAACTAAGGATGTCGAAAAGAGATGGGAGGAATAAAGATGAATATTGCATGGAAAGAAATGAAGAAAAATAAAATGAGGTTTGTTATTTTAGGTTCAATCGTTTTTCTCGTTAGTTTATTAACGTTTATTATATCCGGTTTAGCAAATGGGCTATCTCAAGACAATGCAGCACTAATTAAAGATTTACCAAACGGACAATTCTATATGACCAAAGATGCAGAGGAAACCTATAATCTCTCAAGAATAAATAAAAGCACTCAAGATAAAATATTGCAAAAAAAGAAAGATGCTGTAGCATTTTCCATTCAAATGGGATTTATTAATGATCGTGCTGAAAAGCAACGTAGTGTCGCCTTTGTTACGTCGACCGATTCAACGTATTTTCAAAAGGTTAACAAAGGGGAAATTGTACTGGATCGTTCAATGGAGGATGAAGGTATAAAAGTTGGAGATACCTTAACGAATAATCAATATAGTGGCAAGTTTATCGTAAAAGGCTTTGCGGACCAGAGTAAGTACAGCCATGCTCCTGTTGCTTATATCAGCAGGGAAGACTATAAAGAAATTTATCGTGTCAATGAAATGCAATTGATTTTTGTACCAGGAGGGGATTCAGCACAGTCATCAGCTGGATTACAATCCTTTTCGAAAAAACAGTTCCTTAATACTATTTCAAGTTATAAAGCGGAACAGATGTCCCTAAATATGATTGTTTGGTTTTTAGTTGTGATCAGCGGTATGTTGTTTGCTATCTTTTTCTACATGATGAATGTTCAAAAAATTGGTCTATACGGAATTCTAAAAGCTATTGGGTTAAAAACAAGTGCTTTGTTCAAAATGATGTGGACGCAGATGGTTTTTATTACGGTCATTGCACTTGGTCTATCAGTTGCACTCAGTCAAGTTTTTAATTGGCTCGCCCCTAAAGGAATGCCTTTTAGTTTAACGCCTGAGACAACAGTACAATTATCCATAGTTTTCCTAATAATCGGGTTTGTTGGGGCAACGCTTTCCGGTATGCAAATAAAAAAAGTAGAACCATTACAAGCAATCCAACAAGGAGAGGTTTAATATGACAATGTTTACAATAGATGATGTTAGAAAAACCTTTACGAATGGTGATGTAAAAGAAGAAATACTAAAAGGAATAAACCTTTCTCTTAAAGAAGGAGAGGTAACAGCATTAGTGGGTGCCTCCGGCTCTGGTAAAAGTACACTCCTTACCATTGCTGCAGGACTTCAACCCGCGTCAAATGGGCAAGTAATATTCGATGGGAATAATATGACAACCATGAATTCTGAACAAGTTCGAAAAATTCGAGCCAGTAAATTTGGTTTTGTCTTTCAATTCGCCCATCTCGTTCCTTTTCTCACAGTAGAAGAGCAGCTTATGTTAATGCTGGACGTATCTGAATCTAAAATAAAGAAACGTGAACAAAAAAGGGAAATTGATAAAATATTAAACTTAGTGGGAATGGATCATCGGAAAAAGGCCTATCCATCCTCGTTATCCGGCGGGGAAAAACAGCGGGTTGCCATTGCTCGTGCCATTATCCATCAACCTAAAGTTCTCTTTGCAGATGAACCAACTGCAAGTTTAGATTCAAAAAGGTCTAAAGATGTTATGTCATTAATTCAGTATTTAACTAAAACATTGAACATTACAACACTAATGGTCACCCATGATGAGGAAATGCTTTCTTACGCAGACCATGTCATTAAAATGAGCGATGGACTGGTTTTGCAGAGTGAAAATTGAAATTGATAATGCATGTTGAAGCGGTCGCGAAGACTGAATTGAAAAACTTTTCATATAGTTGAAAAGGAACTAGGCCCATATAGAAAGAATACTTACATTATAAATACTCCTTTTGAAATTACTTAATCGAAATAAAAAGGGGAGATCTTATCAAGTGGTAGAGGATTTTCCATTTGTGCTGCTGGGTGAGAATACACTTGAAGATTTATGGCAATAGTTATTCTATGAAAATTTAGGAGGTAATTATGGGTAGATTAGTTCATTTTGAAATTCATGTGAATGACATGGAACGGGCTAAGAAGTTTTACGGAGAGGTATTTGGATGGTCATTTCAAGATTGGAGTGAGTATGCAGGAATGCCTTACTTTGGAGCAGTGACTGGTGATGAAAGTGAACTTGGAATCAATGGTGCTTTGATGCAGCGTCAAAGTGCTCCGCCAGAAACAAACCAAGCATTAAATGCATTTGCTTGTACAATGGGAGTGGGAGATTACGATTTAACGGAAGCAAAAATTATTGAGAATGGCGGCAAGGTTGCAATGGCAAAATACGCCTTGCCCGGAATGGCTTGGCAAGGATACTATATTGATACCGAAGGGAATATCTTTGGGATTCATCAACCGGATCAGAATGCAAAATAGTTTCCAAGATAGGTGAAGAAAAACATGAAATCACAAGATACGGCAGGTATGCTTGAAAATGTGCGCAATATCTGCCTTGCACTGCCAGAAGCTGCTGAACATATTGATGGTTTCGGTCACAATACTTTTAAGGTTAATGGGAAATCATTCGTGATATCAGGTGAAAGCGATAAAGGATTTAGCATGTCATTTAAGTCAGACCGGGAAACTCAAGAAATATTGCTACAAAAAGGGCATTTTTTCAAAACACCATATATAGGGCATCACGGCTGGGTTTCTATCCAAAATCCAGCTGGTGAAGACTGGAATGAATTGACCGATCTCATCCAAGAAGCCTATTTACGTGCTGCACCAAAGCGCTTGGTTAAGCAATGGAGCGAGTTGCATAAAAAATAAAGAAAGGCCAATTGGCCTTTCTTTATTTTTTATGTTCTTTCAGCTTTACAGTTACCAGCTGACAAAATAACGACCTCTGGGGGGGAGTGACCACCTAAAACTTAAAATGGTTTTATCAGAAAAATGTCGAGCGAATTTCGACATTCTTTTTTTAAAATTTCCTGGGAAAAATCAAATGGTAAATGGATTTTCCTTGTTTTTAATCAAACGTTTAATTGAAAGGGAAATATAGGTGTTCTTGTCGAAGAATGAAGCATTAGCCAAGAGGGGCTGTTATTCGCCATGACATTTGAATGAAAGGAGGAAACCTACCCCTATTTTCGACATCATTTTCTTTTACCTTATGGGATCATCCCTTTATTCATAAGCTTTGCTGTCTATTTAATCAAACATTTGATTAGTTTATTTTTTACTAACCAATCGTTTGATTAAAAATGTAAATTACCTTGGTATAATGGTTTATTTTTACTTATACCACTAAGAAATTTGTTGGAAAATGGATGCAATAAAAAGTGACCATCCCAGAATGAAATAGTTCTATCGGGTTTCTCAATTAGGCTGACATTGTGTTACAATCTTATCTAGTCAAAACGATTAAAGGAAGAATCAAATGAGATGCCTTTTGCTCAAGCGGTCAGGCACAAGTTTTAAAAAGTTGGAGGTTTATGGATGGATAATAACGATATTTTAATTCGATTGAGATATGCGCTAGAAATAAAAAATAAAGAAATGGCTGAGATATTTAAACTTGGCGGCATGGAAGTATCCGTGCCAGAGGTGATCAAGATTCTTACAAAATCAGATGATGATGAAGTGGAGAATGACGATCAAATAAAATGTAATAACAGCATGTTAGATTCATTTTTAAATGGTTTTATTATTTTTAAAAGAGGAAAACAAGAGCCCAAACCAGGACAGCCTGATACGCCAGAACCATCAATAAAGAAAAGCGCAAACGTTAATAATCTCCTGTTAAAGAAAGTAAAAATTGCACTAGCATTAACGACTGAAGATATGCTTGATTTATTCGAAGAAGCAGGAATCACGGTAACAAAAGGAGAACTCGGCGCTTTGTTACGGAAAGAAGGGCATAAGAATTATAAGGAGTGCGGCGATAAATTTGCCAGAAACTTCTTAAAAGGACTAGCTATCAAATACAGGGGATAACGGCATTAAAGGATCTACAGGTGAAGAGATGATACATACCTACTCAGGTAAGACCATACGTTTTGAGATAAAATACAAAAACCGAGCCTCAATAGGAATTACGATAGATAGCTATGGAAATGTTGAAGTCCAGGCTCCGAAAGGGACACCCAATGAAAGGGTGCTCCAGTTAGTAGAGGAAAAATGGGATCTTATTCAGCAAAAATTAAATGAAATGATGGATAGGCTGCAAGGGCCACAGGAAAAGGTTTATGAGCATGGGGAGGGCTTTCTTTATTTAGGAAACACCTATCCCATACAGATCTTTCAAGACCAAAATATCGAGCAGGACCATGTGGTGTTTGAGGGGGAAAAGTTACTTTTATATGTAAAACTGCTTGAGGATGAAAAAATAAAACAAGCATTAAAACGTTTTTATTATCAGCGGTGTAAAGCATTAGTAGAGAAAAGTATCTCCTCCCATCAAAGCAATTTTAAAACCAAACCACGTTCTATTCGTATCTCGGATAGTAAAACGACATGGGGAACCTGTGATTCAAAGCTGCAGCTAACATTTAATTGGAGACTGGCAATGGCACCACGTGAGGTAATTGACTATGTAGTCATTCATGAAATGTGCCACATGGTCCATCTGAATCACGATCGCTCCTTCTGGCGCCTTGTTGGAAAAATAATGCCTGATTATATCGAAAAGGAAAACTGGTTGGCTTTATCAAACTGGAAAATGACAGTTTAGCAGTCCACGGATATAAGTCGAAAATATACAAAGGTTTATTCACCTTTATATATTTCCGGCTTATTTATATAATAGTAAACATTCCTAAAACTAGAATATGTACTATTTTTCCAAATGGCTATTTTCTGATTAGGCTGTATACAGAGGCTCCAACTAAGTCGCCAGCTTCTTTCAGACGCTCTAGGCTGATATGCTCAATCTTGTCAAGTGGAGTATGATAATAAGGCTCTAAGTTCGCAGTTCCTGGCTCGCGACGAATAAAGTTAACAGCAGGGATACCTGCATCATGGAACGAAACGTGATCAGAAGATCCCCGTTGGTATAGCACCAGTTGGGATGGTGTCCCGATTCTTTGCGCTGTTGCCAGTGCAGTATCCGTCACGATGTTTGCCTTCCCGTCAAGTGTATTCATATAAATCGCTGTGGCATTTTCCCATGCCGTTCCGACCATATCCATATTGAAATTTGCGATGCTGCGCCCTACTTCCTCCTGACTTAACTGACTTACATAGTATTCTGAACCGACTAAGCCAATCTCTTCTGCTCCAACAAAAACAAATCGTAATTCCTTATCAATAGGATAACTCTTTAAAACATTTGCCAATTCCAAAGCAACAGCAGTTCCTGAAGCATTATCGTTTGCTCCTGCCGCGAACGGAACACTGTCAATATGAGCGGATACGTGTACGATGTCGTGATTTTTACCTTTATTAGGGGCTCTAGTGGCAATGATGTTTTGTGATTTCGCATTTTCAATTCGGTTCACATTCAGCGTCACCGTTTTACTCTGTGCCGCTACATCCTGTAGCAAAGCTTCACCACTCACTTTTGATATGCCACCCACCGGTACCGGTACGTTGCCTCCAATGGAAGGATTTAATGGACCTGGCTGATTGATATTATCATAAATTAACACTCCTATAGCCCCTGCCGCTACTGCGTTGTCCACTTTCTCTTTAAAGGTTATTTCTCCCCTAGAGATAAGGGCGATCTTGCCAGTGGCTTCCACAGTAAAATCTGTCACTTTCCCTAATCCAGCATTAAAAAGTTTAGCAGTAACTCCCTCATTTGGTGTAGCAGCGGATCCGGCGGGGATATTAACTAACACCTCATTATGATCACTTGTGTGTAAATGGCCAATCATTTTGTCAGGAACGCTGAATTCTTGCGTCTCTACCTTATAGCCATAGGATAAAAGGCGTTCTTTTATGTATTCGGCAGCCCTCTCTTCCCCCTCTGTTCCGGTAACACGGGGGCCAATGGTTTCAGAAAAAAAGTGGATATCCTTATAAATTCGTTCAGCACTGATTCTTGCAATTACCTTCTGGTCGAAAGCTTTTGTACTAGGGTCAGCTAAATTCTGTGCTGCAGCTTTCACCTGAGAAGTGAGATTCACAGGAGCAAAATACAAACCTGAAGTTACTAGCATCATAGATAGCATAATGGAATAGTGTTTTTTTCTTTTTTTCAAAATGATTACCCCCTTGAGTTTGAGTTCTTCGAATGTATTCGCTTACAATTCGTGTAATCCTTTTCTTTTTGAAAAAATGAATCTATTAAACTATTCGCTTAGTTAAATTGAAGTTCCCTTTGGTACTTAAGGACCGTTTGTTTTTTTTAGGTAAAGTAACAATTGCGCAGGTCTTTAGGCTGCTGGAAGGGGGCTTTGGATCAAATTTATAAAAATGATTTTCGAAAAAAAGGAATGACGAGGGATTAACGCGAATAGTTTTAAAGGATTATGAAAGGGTGAATTGGATGTTAACAGGGAAACAATTGAATGACATAAAAGCACTTCAGGAGGTTTGCGAAAATGAGGGAGGATTTCAGCTGAAGCTGAATTTTGATATGCTTAAAAACCGGGAAGAAAATAATAAGGAAGACTTCTTTCATTATGAAGATGAGCGACTTGTTGGGTTCCTTGGAAGCTATGGGTTTGGAAATAAAGTCGAGCTTTGCGGAATGGTACACCCGGATTATAGAAGAAGAGGAATTTTTTCTAGATTGCTGCAAATGGGACTTGTGGAGGCGGAGAATCAAAATAGGAAGACGGTTTTGCTAAATGCTCCAACAGATTCACAATCAGCAAAGGCGTTTTTAAAAAATATTCCGTGTACATTTTCAGTTGCGGAATATCAAATGAAATGGCAGAAAACTGAGTTGATCGAGGACCCGGCTGTAACGCTTAGACCGTCTTTTTCAAATGATGATAGGGAAGCGGAAATACAACTCGAAGTCTTAGGCTTTGGTTTGAATGAAAGTGAAGCACGGGAGATGAACCAGAGGATTAGGGAGATTAGCAGTGATCAAAGGTTGATTATTGAAGCAAATGGAATAACGGCCGGGAAAATGCGCGTTTCCGAAACGAATGGGGAAGCGTGGATTTATGGTTTTGCTATTTTTCCTGAACTCCGCGGGAAAGGGATCGGGAGGAAAGCTCTATCAAAGGTGGTAAAAATGGAGGATCAAAAAGGGCTGCCGATTTTTCTTGAGGTGGAGGCTAAAAATGCTCATGCACTTGGACTCTATGAATCATGCGGATTTAGAAGCTACCATTCCCAAGATTATTATGAATATCTAAAATAGGTGTTTTAATCCGTATAATATCGAAAGAATGGTAAATATAAAAAGGGATGATCACATGTTTATTGTAACAAGTGCGGCAAAGGAAGAACTTCAAAACAGATTGAACTCAACGGATGATCGGTTTATCCGCTTGCAAATGCGGAAAAGTTGTTTCATGAAAGTAAGATTAACGTTGGAAGAATCGATTCAGCCAAATGACACTGAAGTAATTTTGAATGAAATGCATTTTATCATTGATAAACGTGAGTATCATTATTTTAATCAGAAAACATTAGACTTTTTACCGGACACAACAGGTTTTAAACAATTTGAGATTATTTAGTCTAATGAATTGCGAAAATAAATGAATAGAAATGCAAATATTTAGGTGAGCCTGATTTCCAAAAATGGAAGCGGGCTCATTTTTTATTTTTTGATTATTGACACAATTACAAACGCGATGTACGATAAGAATGTTAGTAATATTTACGAATGCCATTCGACAATGCCGAACAAGAGGAGGATGGTTGTGGCAGAACGTTTCATTCAATCGGTTGAAAGAGCAGCCGATATTCTTGAATTATTTTTGAAGTCAAAACCGGAACTAAGTATTAAAGAAATTAGCCAGGAACTAAATCTTTCCAAAAGCACTGTTCACGGTATTATCAAGACGTTGGAGCATAGAGGGTACCTGCAGCAAGATCCGGAAGATTTGAAGTATAAGCTGGGGCTTAAACTTTTTGAACTAGGAAATTTCATCGGGAAGAATCTTGATATTGGCAATATAGCAAGGCCTATTATCAGAGATTTAGTAGATGAACTAAATGAAACCGTTCACTTAGTTACACGACAGCGTGATGAACTTTTTTACATTGAAAAGGTAGAAGGAGCTAGAACCCTTACTATCTACTCTCATGTTGGAAAAAGAGCCCCTTTCCATTGTACGGGCGTAGGGAAAGCCATTCTTGCCTACTTAGATGAAAATGAGGCTGAAAGAATTTTATCATCCAAAACGTTGGAATCGTTTACGAAGTATACGGTGACAAATAAAGAAGAGATTAAACATCATTTACCTTCCATACGTGAAAACGGCTATGCAGTCGATGATGAGGAGATCGAGTTAGGGCTTAAATGCATTGCTGCACCTATCTTTAATTATCAAGGGAATGTAATCGCTTCAATCAGCTGTGCCGCTCCAAAAATAAGGCTAGACGAAAACCGTCTTCCTAAAGTGATTGAGGGAATTAAGCGGGCAGCAGCCGAAATCTCAAGTTGCTTAGGCTATAAAAATCATCAGCACCTAGAAATGAAATAAATAGTTTAAAAAATAGGAGGAGAAATAAGGTGGAAAAAGTAAAAGTTGCGATCCTTGGATCAGGGAATATTGGGACAGATTTAATGATCAAATTAGGGCGTTCTGAATTGTTAGGACTGACTGCTGTCATTGGGATTGATCCGCAATCTGACGGGTTACGCCGCGCCAGGGAATTAGGGTATGCAGGGGTTGATACGGGGATTGATGGATTTTTGGCAGACCCGGAATTAAAAGCAGACATCGTATTTGATGCCACCTCTGCAAAAGCACATCTCTATAATGCAAAAGTGTTAAAAGAAGCAGGAATAAAGGTGATTGATATGACTCCTGCGGCGATAGGACCTTTAGTTTGTGCGGCCGTAAACATTGATGAGCATTTAGATAAGGATAATATCAATCTCATTACTTGCGGTGGTCAGGCAACCATTCCGATGGTCCATGCTGTTAATCGGGTAGCTCCAGTTGAATATGCTGAAATCGTAGCTACCATTTCAAGTAAGAGTGCTGGTCCTGGTACAAGAGCAAATATCGATGAGTTTACAGAAACTACTTCACGTGCAATTGAAGTAGTTGGCGGTGCAAAAAAAGGAAAAGCGATAATTATCTTAAATCCTGCTGAACCGCCAATCCTCATGCGAGACACCGTTTATACGCTTGTCGAGGAAGGGAAAATGGATGAGGAAGCGATTAAAAAATCAATAAGTGAAATGGAGAAAGTGGTTCAATCCTATGTTCCGGGTTATCGGGTTCGCACGGAACCAATATTTGACGGAAATAAAGTAACCATCTTCCTTGAAGTAGAAGGAGCGGGTGATTACCTGCCTGTATATGCAGGTAACCTTGATATTATGACATCCGCTGGTGTAAAAATAGCCGAAGCGTTTGCGAAAAAACTTTTATTGAAAGAAACAGTTTAAGCTGTAGAAAGGGGTAAATAAACAATGACAAATGAAAGAGATATCCTCATTACTGAGGTAGCGTTACGAGACGGAAGCCATGCGATTAATCATCAATTTACGGTAGACCAAGTACTGAACATAACAAAAGCATTGAATGATGCAAATGTTCCTTATATCGAAGTCTCACATGGAGACGGTTTAGCAGGTTCCTCCTTGCAATACGGTCTTTCGCGGACAAATGAATTGGAGTTAATTGAAGCAGCGGTTTCTGTTGCAGACAAGTCTAAAATTGCTGTTCTTCTATTACCGGGAATCGGTACATTGCACGAATTAAAAGAAGCGGCAAACTTAGGGGCAAAAATGGCACGTATTGCGACACATGTAACCGAAGCAGACGTGGCGCCGCAGCATATTGCTTATGCAAAAGAGTTAGGCATGGAAACAGTTGGTTTCTTAATGATGAACCATATGGCTCCAGTGGGAAAACTTGTTGAACAGGCAAAATTAATGGAAAGCTATGGTGCTGATTCCGTTTATGTAGTCGATTCAGCTGGTTATCTTCTACCAGATCAGGTTCGTGAACGAATCCGTGCCCTTAAGCAATCCGTAGGGATTAATGTCGGCTTCCACGGGCATAACAATTTATCGCTTGCTATGGCGAACACGCTTGCAGCGATTGAAGAAGGTGCGACACGTATTGACGGTAGTACACGCTGTTTAGGAGCCGGTGCCGGTAATACGCAGACAGAAGTATTAATTGCTGTTTGTGAACGGATGGGAATTAAAACAGGAGTAGATTTATATAAAATGATGGATTTAGCAGAAGATATTGTTGCACCGATTTTGCAAGTACCGCAAGAAATTACAAAAGATAGCTTAACACTAGGTTATGCGGGAGTATACTCAAGCTTTGCCCTTCATGCAAAACGAGCAGCGAAGAAATTTGGCGTTGATTCCCGTGATATTTTAGTAGAATTAGGAAAACGGAAAGTGGTTGGCGGTCAAGAGGATATGATCGTGGAAGTGGCTGCAGAAATTGCGAAGGAAAAGAACAAGGTAGTGTTAGGTTAAAAAGCCGCCTATTAGACTGCATCAGGCATAGAAGATTAAAAATATATTATATTATGAGATTGATTTGAAATGAAACATTAGACAACTAAGATGTGGTGGAAGTGAGAAATAACAGTGTTTACTTCCATCCAACAAACTACTGCGAACGCATAGCTTACTTGCAAAAGTCCTGCTTTTCAACAAATGGAGAAGCAGGACTTTTTGTTTATAAATCTATTTTTGATAAATAGTACTTTTCACCTGTTTTAATTTTTCGACATAATTTAACAAAAATTTAGAAAATTCACTCTTATACTAGGAAATGGTGATAACCGCTGAAAACCATGTCTAAGGGGGAAAAGTAGTGAGGAAAAAAATTATGTCCATTAGTTTGTGCTCAGTTCTTTCGCTTTCATTAGTAGCAGGAGTAGATACTTGGACAGTAAAAGCAGAAACAAAGCAAAATAAACCAACTGAAGCTCTATTGCTCTCGAACCAAAAAGGGAATTTAGTAGAGTGGAAAGGGATCCCGCTGAATGGATTGATTCCGGAAACGGCATCTGACTCAACAAAAATTGAACTTGAAAATGGAATGACTAAACCAATTTACTCTACCGACGAAGCAATTATTGAAAACTTGTTTGTTGAAACAGAGATAGACAGTGACAGAGACGGCAAGCGTGATCGTGTGTCTATTAAGGTTTATCGCCCAAATACAGAGCCAGGGGTGAAGGTCCCGGTCATCTATGAGATGAGTCCCTACCGTTCAGGTATTCTAAATGTCCCAGTCTTTAATGTCGATGTTGACTTAATTCCTGTTCAACATCCTGGTAAAGGGAATGGACGTGGCGGCAAGCCGTTTGCTCTTGCGGAAGGACAAGCTGCCAATCTTGGTTCCTTAGGGAATTACTATGTCCCTCGTGGTTATGGTGTCATTCTTGCAGAGAGTATTGGGACAGGCAAATCGGATGGGTGTCCAACAACGGGCGATGAAAGGGAAATACTCGGTACAAAAGCTGTTATTGATTGGTTGAACGGCCGGGCTAAAGCATTTACCGAGGATGGAACAGAGGTTCCTGCCGATTGGTCAACAGGGAATGTGGGAATGACAGGTACTTCCTATAACGGGACCTTGCCAAATGCGGTTGCAGCTACCGGTTTGGACGGATTGAAAACGATTATCCCGGTTGCCGCAATCAGCAGCTGGTACGACTATTATCGTGCAAACGGAGCGGTTATTGCTCCCGGCGGCTATCAAGGTGAAGACACGGATAATATGGCTGAAGCCGTGTTAACGCGAACAAATCCCCAAGTATGTAAGGATGTCATTGCTGAGCTAAAAGCTGCTCAAGACCGAGAAACTGGTGACTATAGCGATTTCTGGGCTCACCGCGATTATGTGAAGGACGCCAGTAATGTGAAGGCAAGTGTTCTTGTCGTTCATGGACTTAATGATTGGAACGTTAAGACAAAGCAATTCGCACAGTGGTGGGAAGCATTAGGAAAAAACAAGGTCCCTCGTAAATTGTGGCTGCACCAGGGAGGCCATTCAAGTCCTTCAGGAAATAACTGGCCGCAGACCCAAAATAAATGGTTTGATTATTACCTGTACGGAATTGAAAACGGTATTATGAAGGAGCCTGCAGTTGACATCCAGCGGGAGGACAAAACTTGGAGCAAGGAAGCCAACTGGCCGGCACCAGGTACGGTAGATACCAGACTGCATTTAACAGGGACTGGAAATGATTTAGGGGAGCTTCATCTGAATCCTGTTCCAAATCAGCCGCATAATACGCAAACAATAATTGATGATCCATTGAAAAAGGCCAATTCACTGATATCGAATCCGGAGTTAAATTTTTCAAACCGATTAGCATATGTCACTTCAGAATTAACGAGGGAAGTTCGGATAAGTGGTACACCTACAGTAAATATACGCGCAAGCATTGACCGTCCAGCTGCAAACTTAACAGCACTGCTAGTTGACTACAGTAGTACGTCAAGTCCTGTCATTGTATCGCGCGGCTGGGTCGATCCGCAAAATCTTCATGTAGCGGATCGTTCAGAATCACTTGTTCCAGGCAGAGATTATACCTTTGAATGGGACATGCAGCCTAAAGACTACGTATTTAAAGCAGGTCACCGTATTGGCGTTGTGCTCATCGCCAGTGATTACGAGTATACCATTCGTCCTAAAGGCGGTACAAAAATTACAGTAACACCAACCCGAAGTGAAATTACCTTGCCAATTGTCGGCGGACGTAACGCCTTTAATCAATAACGCTAATTAGCAAATAAATTGGCTGATTTATGGTAGAAAGTTTAAGTGATCTAAGCTGAAAAGGGTCAGACTCCCGTTTTGATAGAACGGTGGGACTGACCTTTATTTTAACTTCATTCTCTTTTTCCCCTCAACAACTGCATGCGCTGGTTAAACAAGCTTGGATACGCTAAATATCCGAGCATGGCGCTTGTAACGGATGCGGTAGTTAATAATAGGAATAGGATCAGCAATTGGAATTGCACTGCTTGCATCGGGTCAGCACCTGCAATGATTTGACCGCTCATCATTCCCGGAAGTTGGACGAGGCCGATTGTTTTCTGGCTTTCGATGGTTGGAATCATGCTCGCTTTTAAGGCAGTGATGAGCTGAGTGTGTATGGCTTGTTTTGGTGTTCCGCCGAGTGACAGGATCAGTTCCGTCTCATCCTGATGTGTTTCAACTTCAGATGTGATTCTGTTAAGGAAAAGAATTGCGAGCACCATTGAGTTTCCGATGACCATACCGCTAATTGGAATGATGTATTGGGCTGTTGGCGGTGTAATGTTGAACCCAAGTAAAATACCTTACGTCAGCACTTCAATTACTTCTAATGTTGCTGTCACTTTCCATGTGATACCTTTAATGGAAGCTCCCTTTTTTCGGGTATTTTGCGTGGCTGCGGCAATCATAATAGTCACCATCAGTAAAATGTACATCATAGTTCGGAATCAAACACAAATTTAAGAATATACCCAACGATTAGTAATTGAATGATGGAACGGATCACGGCAATGATGGTGTCCTTTTCCAGCCCTAAGTTAAGTCTTTTGGATAAAATGATCGGCAGGATGACGAAAATAAGGGCAATTGAAAATTGGAGATAACTCATTCCACATACCCCTTTACAAAAAGTTGCACTTTCTCATTTACAGGTGAACGTAGCAAGTCGCTTTTTCCGGTTTCCATAACCTCGCCGTTGATCATAACCCAAGTATAGTGTCCGACCGATAGAGCCTGCTGTAAATTATGTGTAATCCAAGTTTATTATCATCTTCAGTGTACTGTAAGAAGGACCACTTTAAAAACATAAAAGCCAGATTATGTGGAGACTCTCTCTTATTTTTTTACAGTATATTAGAACTGAGAGGGGGGAATGGTGTTACAGTTAGACAGCTATCAAGAATAACATGTATCCAAAAGTGTTATTGCTCGTGTTCGCTAAATCCCATCGTGGGTGAGGGACAAGGTTCCTGTCCCCTCGTCCCGCTTTTCAATAAAATTGAAAAGCGGGACTTTTTGTTTTTAGTTTCTAAGAAAATTCTAATATTGTTAAGCTAAACTGATCTTGTTGCAAAGTTAAGAATAGGCAGTAGGAGGGATTTTATAATGAAAAAAATGGATAAAAAGTGGGTAATTCTTTGTTCCACAGCTATTGCGGCGGTGTATACAGCTGGCTTTGTTACGACGGAATCCCAGGCAAATATAAATCAACCAAACCAACATGTGGAAAATAGATTTCAAACAAATAGCAGTACATTAAATAATTCAAACGTCCAAACAAATAGCCTCTATAAAGATGGGACATTTACAGGTACAGGTATGAATAGACGTGGGTCGATTGAGGTGCAAGTAACGATTAATAATGACCAAATTACGGATGTAGAAATTAGTGATTTTGCTATGCACTATTCGGAAAGTGACGTAGTGGGACTGCCAGATGAGGTTTTACAAAATCAAAGCTCACAAGTGCAAAATGTTTCGGGGGCAACCTATAGTACAGAAGCATTCCAGGATGCAATACAAGATGCACTCGATCAAGCACAGAACGCAGAAGGTTAACAGCATGAAAAAAACGAAATTGTATATGGATACTGTCGTAGATATTCAGGTTGTTACGGAGAAATCAAAGGAAGAGGCGGAAGAAAAAATAAATCGTGCGTTTCACGCATTCCATAAGGTAGAGCAAGCTTGCAGCCGGTTTACCCCTTCAAGTGAATTAATGCAAGCTTGCCAAATTGTCGGTACACCGGTTGAAATTAGCCCATATCTATTTGAACCACTTTCTTTTGCAATCGAAGTGACTAAAATGACGGATGGCTTATTCGATCCGACAGTGGGAAAGGTGATGGAGGAGCACGGGTTTAATCGCCATTATTTAACGGGTGAATATATAGAAAGTGTTTCAGCTGATTCAGTTTCGTCGTATCATGATATTGTCTTAAATCACCAAGCACGTACGGTAACAATATCAAAGCCTTTAGTGATTGATTTAGGGGCTGTGGCGAAAGGCTTTGCGATCGACTTGGCTGCACAAGAACTAAAGGAATTTGAGGGATTTGTCGTGAACGCTGGCGGTGACCTGTTTGCAGGCGGTTATGACGAAAATGGTGAGTTGTGGAAAATAGGGATACAGCATCCGTATCAAAAAGATCGTATAATTGACACAATCGAAATTTCCAATGAAGCCATCTGCACATCAGGAAGTTATGAGCGCAAGAATCGAACAATACCAGATTTGCATCATTTAGTGAATCCGAAAACAAGATGCTCCCCTAATGAATGGGTCAGCAGTAGTATCATTGCCCCGTTTGCCATGATGGCTGATGCTTTCTCAACGGTGTCATTTCTACTTGATGGAGAAAAAGGGAAAATGTTAATGGAGGACTTACATCTTAAAGGGTTACTGTTTGTCATCATATTAGATAATGCGCTAAAGTACACTAAGGAAAACGGGTCAATTTCCGTTAAAAGCAGTAAAAAAAATTCGCGAGCCATCATTGAGATTATCGATACTGGTATTGGTATTTCAAATACCGATCTTCCCTATATTTTTGACCGATACTACCGCGGTGATAAATCAAGAACTCGTCATTTAGAGGGAACTGGTTTGGGACTTTCGATAGCTGAATGGATTACTCAATCTCATTCAGGAAAAATTCGTATTCAGAGTAAAGAGGGAGAAGGGACTCACGTGATCATTAGCCTTCCTCTCAAATTAAAAAGTTAGTTTTCAAAAAAAAATTTTGGTGCCTGACATCCGATGTGTTAGGAGCAGTTCTCTTACATCCGATCTGGAAGCAAGAAAACTGCATTTTTGTTTATTTTAAAAGGAAAAGTCTAATTTTCCAAAACATGAGTATTATTTTAGTAAGAAAAGGAGGGATAGGGTGAAATCGATTGGAATCTTGGGAGTCGGTCAAGCAGGCGGAAATATCGCTGAGATCGCAGCAAGTATGGGTTTTCAAACCGCGCTTATTAACACGAACCAGCGCGATGGCTTAGTGAACACGAGGGTGGAAAAGAAGTTTTTTGTTCCTGGGTATAATGGCGCCGGGCAAGATCGGTCCATCGGATTGAAAGCAGTGAATGAAAACTATCGAGAAATGATTGACTTTGTACAGAAGTCTTTTAAGAACATAAGGCTTTTATTAGTGGCCTTTTCTACTGACGGTGGTACGGGATCCGGAATGAGCCCGCTATTAATTGACCTGTTATTAGATAACTTGCCTGGAATCAATGTTGGTGCTATTGCGGTGGTTCCTGATCGAAACGTGTTAGCAGGTAACCGCATCAATGCTGCTGAGTGCATTGAGGAGATTTCTAAAATAGACTCGCTCTCATCTGTGTTCCTTGTCGACAATGACCAAATGCGCAAGTTGAATCCACAATCCAGTAAACATCAAATCTACCTTTCTTCTAATCATCAAGTCATGGAAGCCATTAATACTGTGCTGCAAGTAACGAAAAAGAGTTCATTTTACGGAAACTTTGATGAAACCGATCTGATGAATATCCTTGGAACAAGAGGCGTCACGATTATCTCGTCAGCCGCAGTAACTGATGCCAAGACGACCTCAGACGTTTCTAGCAAAATACAACAATCTTGGGCAAACTCGATATTTTGTCCGGTTGAATCACCAGGGGTCATTCGTGCAGGTTTAATTTATGAAGGACCGGAGAATATGGCTAAACTTATTAATGTCCCGGCGATATTTGAAAGGGTGTTGGAACCGCTGGAATTGTTTGAAGGAACCTATATCTCAGAATCAGATCCCACTGTAACCTCGATTCTTGCGGGGCTGCCATTTCCTAGCCGGCGGATGCTGGCTCTGGAGGAATCAATTGAAAAGAACAAAGATCGTTTACAAAGCTTAGTCAAAAAGGAACACACTCAGAAATACGAGTCACGAATTTCTTGGGCGTCCAACTTAAAAGCTAGACCGCAGGAACGAAAGACAGGAAGCATTTCATCTAAGTTATCAAAATATCAAAAGTAAAAGCAGGAAGGGTAAGTCTCCCGGTGCATAATATCAACGGGGGACTGACCCTTTACTCTTTTTTACTAAATTTACTTTTGTCCTGTTCAATGGCCGAAAGTGCTAATTTTTTTATCGTCATATCATCCATTGGCGGATTGTGAAGACCTGCTCTTACATCACGATAGTAACGTTGCAGTGGATTAGTCCGCTGAAGGCTCTTTGCTCCGACAATCCTCATAGCCTTATCGACAATGGTAATCGCCGAGTTTGTAACCGTATGTTTAACAACGCCAAGTTCATTTTCTAGGAACCCCCTGCGTGTTTCGTCATCATATGCCTCAGCAACGCTATAGATTAAATGTCTGGCCCGAATCAACTCTAAATCAATTTCCCCTACTAACTGCTGAACATTCGGTAATTGGCTGATGGGTTCGTTTAGACTATTTGGCGCATGATGGTTAGCAAAATGGACAGCGTAATCACGTGCCGCTTGGGCAATGCCAAGATAACAGGCAGGAATGTGCAGGATCCAGCCGTTTATTTTGCCGCCGCTTGGCATTTCTGGGAGTTCAACAAGTTTGGAATCTTCGACGATAACATTATTGAGAACAAGATCGTGGCTTCCTGTCCCCCTCATGGCAATAACATCCCATGTCTCCTCAATGGTTAGTCCCTCTAAATCTTTATGCAGGAGAAAAAATCCCACCTTTTGCTTTTCCTCAATCCAGGCAGATGTTAGAAAATAAGTTAGGACGGGAGACATGGTGGTGAATGTTTTCCGTCCCGTTAGCACCCATCCCCCATCTTTTTTGACTGCAGTTGTTCCGGGCCTTCCGCCTCTAGTTGGACTCCCTGTTTGCGCCTCACTTACGGCCCGATTCACTAAAGCGCCATTAAGAATTTCTTTTGCAAAAGAATTCAAGTTCTCCTCGTTCCAAAGCCTTTTTTCAAAAAGCTCGCCGATTACTCCGAGATTCCAGCCAATCGAGAGTGCAGTAGTTCCATCATAACTTGCCAGTGTTTCTTGAAAGAGGACCATATCATAGACTTTTAATCCTTCACCGCCGTCAGCAGCTGGAAGGGTGATGCTTGAATAACCCATCCTCACTAAATCTTGAATATTCTCTTTTGGAAAAATGGCCAATTCATCAATTTCCGCAGACTTATTTTTAAATGTATCTTCTTTTTCACGTAATTTTTGTAACCATTTCTTTTGATTTTCTGTTTTTACGAATAAGTTAAGCATAGTTCCCCTCCTAGATCATCATAACTTTTTCGAGATAATTCCGACTTATTTTATAGGAATTAATAATATCGAAGCTTACTGCGACTGTCAAGGGATTTGATAGATATTAACAAAAGTTCTGCTTAATCACTAGGATACCTTGTTTAGATTGAAACATTGATTAGTCATCCAGCTTGAAATTTTACATAATAACTACCCGCGCTTAACATTGCCTCAATGAATCATATGTATTGTATTAATAAAAGAGAAATAATTTAATAGATTCAAAATATGAATTAATTTATAATATAAATATTCAAAAAATGAAAATTAGCAGGAGGAGAATAAATCATGAAAGACAAAACAAATTTTGAAGAAGGAAAACTATCTCAACAGAAGGAAATGAACCGCCGCACTTTTTTGCAGAAGACATCGATGGTTGTCGGTGCTGCTGTGGGGGCAACACTAGTAAACTCACTAACAGGATTGCCTGTCAGTGCCGTATCCAGTTCATCGATTATGAATTCAACTGGGAGTAAGCCAGATTTAGTATTTCCGGTTATCAGTGATGTACATATTAAGGCAAGTAATAATCAAACATTGAACAAGTTTGTCACGACATTAGAGCAATTAAGTCAGACAACTCCAAACCAGGATGCATTTGTTGTCGTCGGAGATTTAACGGATAACGGTTATACGGAAGAATATGATAAATTTTTCACTGCCTATAATGCGAAAAGACAAACGCAGTCCGTTTCGATGTTTGCCATCGGCAATCATGATTACTGGAATGGCTTATCGGTTGCCAATGCGCAACAACGATTCCTTGAGAAAACGGGAATGGAATCGATTTACTACCACAGAGTGATTAAAGGCTACCATTTTATTATCCTTGGTACAGAAGATGGACTAACAGAAGGAACGTTTTCGGAACAGCAAATTGGCTGGCTGGCCGAAAAGCTCAAAGAAGCGGCCGCAGATGACCTGCATAAACCGATTTTTGTCTTTCATCATCAACCAATCAAAGGAACTATTTATGGAAGTGAGTGGGGTTTTTCGAAAAATAGAGATCTATTCTATGATACGTTGAAAGCCTATCCACAGGTTATTTCTTTTTCCGGTCATACCCATTATCCGTTAGATGACCCAAGAATCATTCATCAAAAGGATTTTACTTCAATTGGGACGTCAACAGGTGCCTATTTATGGCTGGAAACAGGAAGGATTCAGGGGGAAGTGCCAGAGGGAGCAGATATCTTGAATCAGGCGTTAATTGTCGAGGTACACCATAACAAAGTATTGATTAAGCGCCGCGATATTCATAACAACGATTGGACCGGAGAGCCGTTTGAAATCAAATATCCTGCCAAGCAAAATAAATTTACATACACAGAGGATCGCGACAAAAAGGCACCTTACTTTACGGGTGATGCGATGATTTCCATCGTTCATGACGGAGCAGCTGCTGCAGGCCTTACTGTCATGCTCACTCAAGCTAAAGATGACCTGCATGTCCATGATTATAAGCTAAAGGCTAAGAATGTGGAAACAGGGAAAGTGGAGAAAGAAATTCTCGCCTTTTCAGAATTTTATAAGGATCCCATTCCCAATCCTTTAACATTACCAATCAATGGATTAAAATCCAATACCCTTTATGAGATTGAGGTATATGCACTTGATGCATTTGCAAATCAAAGTCATAACTCCTTGAAGGTGTTGGGGAAAACTTCGCAAGGGCCAGCGATAACGCTCTCCAAAACCGAGTTAATTGGAGTTGGGGATAAATTGGATGTCATTGTGGAAAATGTAAGGGTTCCAAATGGTGACTGGGTTGGTCTTTATGAAGTAAATGAAAATCCGGGGAATGTTGGCTCCATTTGGTGGATGTATACGAAAGTAACGGACGGAACATGTTCATTCACGTATGATCCTAAAACGAATACCTATCCGGCACGCTATAAAGAAGGGGCAACCTATAAACTCATTTATTTCTATGGTAGCGGCTATGACGCTGTTGCTGAAGCGACGTTTACAGTTAAGTAAGCATAGGATTGGTACTCTTGGTTCCATTATAGAAGCATAAGAAACGTCCCTGTGTTTTACTTTGAAGGATAAATGGATAATGAACTAAGTAAAGGCACAGTCCTCAGCCGCTGTAAAGGGCTGGGGACTGTGCCTACTCTATACATATTTATTAATCGATTTAATTTTTCCGTCATCTCTTGGCTGTGGAGTGAGATTTTCATCTCCAGGCATTAGCCTCCATTTCTTTTTGATCACTATCCGAAGCCAGGTTCCGGGAATCCAGGAAGTAATAAGTGCTAACATGACAAGGATCGCGAAAAATTCCTGATTAATAATTCCTGCGGCGTAGGCAACGGAGGAAAGGACGATTCCGGGGCCGCCACGGTCATTGATCGCTACCCCTAAGTTAAAACTGGTTAATCGATCCTGTTTGATAGTGCGTGAGGTGATATAGACGGCCAATGTTTGTGTTAAGGTTGCAAACAAGAAATAGGCAAGGAAGAAAAGGGGATTAAAGTGTCTGACAAGGTCTAATTGTAATCCCACTGTCGCAAAATAGATGGGGATAAACCAAGAAAAGGAAATATTGCTAACCCCTTGCTCCAGCCGTCCCGATACTGCTTTAGGCAAAGCAACATTCGCAATAATTCCTGCCAGAAGTGCGCCGAAAATGGTTTCTACATGAAGATTGCCGGCAAGGGATGCAAGCATAAACATGATAAACAAGAAATACCCAAGGTTAGAGGATCGAAATAACAGGTTTTGTTTAATGACGGTGAGCCGTTTAAAAAGAACATAACCTAGGATAAAGGTTCCGATAATAAATCCAAGCGATACCCCCACACTTTTTAGGGCTGTACCAGCTGTGAAAACACCGCCATTGCTGGCAATGGCCGTGGCGAACCCAAGAGCGACCCAAAGCAGAATATCATGGAATCCTGCGCAGGCAATGACTATTTTTGCAAACCTTGTATGCATAATGCCAAGGTCATTAAAAATTTTGGAAATCACGGGAATGGAGGTAATCGCAATGGAAATAGCGATGACAATTTTCATGGCTAAAGGATTACTGGCCGTACCTAGATAAGGGGAAATATTAAAAATATCAGCCGCAAACCAGCCAACAATAAAGGCTGGAATGGTTGCCCCCACTGCTAAAACAGTGGTGATTTTGATATCCTCCTTATTAAATCTAGTCTGAAATTTTAGCCCTGAACAAAACATCAACATCAATAAACCAAATTGATATAGTAGCCCAAATAACTTGTCCTCTGTCGGAAATCCAAGGAACAGCCATTTAAACGCATCAGGGAAAAAATGTCCTAGTAAAGTAGGTCCAAGAACTAAACCTGCAGCCACTTCCCCGATGACACGGGGGATATAGATTCGTTCAGCTAAATATCCTAATAAATGAGCCATTGCGAGTAAACATCCCATTGCTAAGAGAAAATGACTGATTTCAGCGCTAGTCAAACTAAACATTTATTGGTCAACTCCTAGTTAGATTAGTTTAAGGTATGCAAAAGTTGTCCTAAGGTAGTGGGCGAATGAAGGGTTGTCACAAAATGGGTTCATTTTCTTTTTGTTCATTCGTTTGAATCAACCGTAATCGTCCAATTGAATGATATTGAAAATAATTAAAGACCAGCAATTGATAGCCTGAGCCATTAGGAAGATGAAATTTGTGATGGAATTCTCCTTCAAATTGATCTCCATAGAAAATGACACTTTCAAAGTACTTGATGGAAGTACCAAGTTTACTGATTTTCACAATAGAATACTTAATGGGCCAAGAACGATCGTGCGTGATTTGTGAACCAATGATGGCGATCGCATTATTTTCAACTGTAAACTTTGAACTTGAAAAAAACGGCACCTCAATTCCCAGACCCCAATCTATATAGTCTTCCTCATTTTTGTCAATGTGTTTGACCCCCCTGCCCCGATACCATTCTTTTATTTTTTTTAGATTAAACAACGTGCTTATCCCATGTTTCATTCTCCTCCAGCCAAAAATAAATCTTACTGTATTAAGTGCATTCCGTATCTGTTATGTAACGGCTTTGTCCCATTTTAAACGCCCATTTTAGGACAAGGTACACAGCAGCATTTTAATAAATGTTCATCGCGATGAATGAAGACTATTACTCCTGCACAAGATATAAAAAAATAAAAAGGAGTGGTAGTAATTGAAAAAGCTAATCTTGTTGCTCGCGCTAATAATTCCACTGGGCTATGGAGCCTATTTTCAGGGCGGTCTTGCCAAGGCAGCTCCGAAAAATACCCCTATTTCTGAAAAACAAGCAAAAGAAATTGCTTTGGGTAAAGTTAAAGGGGAAGTTGTCAAGGTGAAGCTAGAAGAGGATGATGGACGCCAATATTATGAAGTCATCATAAAAAAATCCGGTTCCATGTATGAGGTGGAAATTGATGCCAAGACAGGAAAAGTGGTTGAGGTAGAACATGAAGGATCACGCGATGGCGATGGTCATGATGATGATCACGATGATGGCCATGGTGATGATCACCATGATGATGATCACGATGATGGCCATGATGATGATCACGATGATGATTAAAAGAAATTAACAAAAAGTTGCATGTCATCTTTGATATGCAACTTTAGCTATTTCTCAAAAGGAGCAGATCGATGATAAAAAAATTTGTGGTTATTTTATTTTGTTTCAGTTGCTATTTGACATATGCAATACCCGCTTTAGCGGAAGCAGACCGTGACACTGAACTAAAACCAGAAACCTTGGAAGACGACCTGAATTGTACAAAGGATATGAAGTATACAGAAGAGCAAAAAAAGCGACTTGACCAGATTTACCACCGTATTTATAAGGATTACCATGATTTAATAGAAACGTATGCCTGGGCAGGAGCATTAACGGACGAGCAAAAAACCGTTCGCCATAGTATGTTAAAGAACTACATACTGACCTTTGCAAAAAGAAATTATAGATGGTGCAGCGAGTGGGAAGAAGATGAATGGGAGGAAGAATGGTATAATATTGACCATGATTAAAGCACTTTTTCTTACTATATTGCATTTCTTTATTGTCCCGAGAATATAGTAGTAGAAAAAAGAAGTGATGAAAATGGTATATTTTATTGTTGGCGTTGGAGGGGTTCTAGGTACTTTTGCACGTTTTTTTTTAGATGATTTGCTTTCGCGTACCGTTCTTCCTCCATCCTCAGGAATCTTACTCGTCAATCTATCAGGCTGTTTTATGATTGGCTTTTTCTTATCATTGAAATCGGAGCGTTTTTCACCGGTACTAAGAATCGGTTTTGCCACAGGCTTTTTGGGTTCCTTTACTACTTTTTCTACTTTTAGTATGAAAGTGCTGGAGCTTTATAAAAATTGGGGGCTGCAAACAAGCGCGATTTATATGCTTATGACAATCATTGGCGGTTATTGTTTTGTTCACCTTGGACATGCCCTTGCAATGAAAATCGAGAAAGGGCCGTTTTAAAGCTATGATAAAATTTCTACTGATAATCGGCGCTGGAGGATTTATCGGAGCCATTTTTCGTTTTTTCCTTAGCAATTTGTTCTCAAAGTGGACAATCCTTTCGATTCCAATTGCTACATTTATTATTAATGTCTTAGGCTCCTTAACTTTAGGATTCATTAATGGGGCAAACTTTTTTTCTGAGGATCAAATGAATTTTCTTTCTGTCGGTTTTCTTGCCTCTTTTACGACCTTCTCCACCTTTAATTATGAGTTGCTGCAGCTAAAAAATGGAGGGAAATGTTCCCGTTTTTTTCTATACGGTGCTTCAATGTATGTGGTTTGTATCTTTGCTGCTTTTTGGGGATATTTGTTAGGGAGCAGCTAGCATACCAAATAGAAAAGGAAGGATTAGTCCAGATTTGGACTAATCCTTCCTTTTTTAATCATACCTATGTTAGAGATTCTTTCTTTATTGGACTTGCTCTTTTTCGTTCTTCTGGAATCATTAAATTCAGTAGCACCGTTGCGATTGCCCCGACAGCTGTTCCGGATGAAAGGATATAGTTCGCAAAATCAGGCACGCTGTTTAGGATTTCCCTTGGAAGAACCATCGTACCTACTGTTAAGAGGATAGGCACTCCGATTACCACCATATTGCGGTCGTCGATGACGACATGCTGAATGACTTTTAAACCGTTCATGACAATGGCCACACAGACAACCCCAAAGATCCCATTAATGACAGGCTCAGGAACACATGTAATGATCGCCGATAATTTCGGGATCAGTCCTAATCCAACCAAAATAATTCCCGCAGCGATAATTGCCATTCTGCTGGCAACACCGGTAATCGCAATAATCCCCGCGTTAGAAGAATAACCAGTCATCGGTGTCCCGCCGAAAAGAGAGCCAACGAAACAGCCAAGTCCTTCGCCGACAGATGCTCGGTTCAATCTTTTTTCATCTAGTTTACTGTCAGTAACGGTTGATACGACGAACCATGTCCCTGTCGTTTCAATTAAGATCACCAAATAAATAAATATCATGGTTAAAATGGCTTGCAAATTAAATACCGGTTTTCCGAATGGGAAGAAGCTCGGAAACGAAATCCAAGATGCTTGTTTTACAGCTGAGAAATCAACACTTCCAAAAAGTGATGCGGTGATCGTTCCGGCAATAATAGCTAGGATCACCGATACTAGACGGAAAAATGTGCCGTACCCTTTTGCCTTGCGTCCCAGAAGGATACAGATGATTAAAACGGCAGCAGAAACGAACGCAATCAGGACATTATGTCCTACATTACCAGGTGCATGATAAATACTATTAAAGGCATTTGGCATTAAGGAGATCCCTACAATGACAATGACCGTTCCTCCGACAAGCGGCGGGATTATCTTTTGGACGGCTTTCGCAAACCATTTTAGCGGATACCCAAGGAGGGCAATAATTAATGCCCCTGGAAGGAGACTGCCGAAAACAGCACCTAATCCAAGCTTACCGCCAATTGCGGCCAACGCACCGATCGGGACATAGGAGGGACCTTGAACGACGGGCAGCCGCAGTCCGCCAATGGTTTGAATCAGTGTCGCTAGTCCTGCTGCTAAAAAACACATTTGAATGAAAAAGGTGGTATTCATCGAATCCAATGATAGTAAACCAGCAATAATAATCGGTGCGATATACAAATCCATTGCAAGGACATGCTGCATTCCTAGTAAAAATGCCCTTCCCCAACTAATTTTTTCATCGATGCCTACTGCAATGTTCGTGTTTTGCTCTCTTTGGGCCACGTCAATATACTCCTCTACTTTAATTATTTTGTGGATTTTCACTATTGCTGCAGTAAAAACTTTACTTGAATTATAAATAACATTTTATTCGTTGTAAACATGAATTTACGTATATTTTTATACTTTTATAAAATAATGTTCGTGTTTTCGGTTGACTTTAACGGAAATGCTTCATAAGATATAAGTAATATTAGGAATTTGAAGGGATGGTCAAGATGATTTTGGAAGACGATGTTTTACGCAGTGACTGGATCGTTGCTTGTAAAATAGAGGATGTGAAAGAAGAGCCGCTGCAGGTAACGGTTTTGGGTGAGAGGATTGTTTTCTTCCGCAATGAAGATGGAATCCACGCCTTTAAGGATCTCTGTATTCACCGAGGTGCTGCTTTATCCTTAGGATGCGTAAAGGACGGAAATCTCGTTTGCCCATACCATGGCTGGGAATATAATTCTGCCGGTACATGTACAAAAATCCCGCAGCTCCCTGAAGGAAGATCGATTCCATTAAAAGCAAAAGCAATAAACTATACATGCAAGGAAGCATATGGATTTGTGTGGATTAATCTGAACAACAATAATCCGGCATTCTTTGATTATCCACAGTATGCGGATGGTCATTATCGTAATGTCTTGTGGGGTCCGCAGGAAGTAAATGCCAATCCGCCGAGAATTGTGGAGAATTTCTTGGATGTCGGCCATCTTTCCTTTATCCATGAGGGATTTCTGGGGGTACAAGAACATCCTGTTATTGGGGATTACGAAGTTCATCTAGAAGAAGATAGGATTTTTTCAGATGAAATCGCCATCTTTCAACCGGACCCTGATGGTTCCGGGCAATCCAAGGATGTTTTTTATACCTATGAAATCATTCGACCGCTGACCGTTCTGTTTACAAAAAGAGATCCGGATACGGAAAACAAGATGACCATTCTGTTAACCATCCTGCCTATTGCGGAACGCAAATCGATTGCCTATGGTATCATGTCATTTAACTATGAGACAGGCACAAGCGATCAAGAAATCATCGAGTTTCAGGATATGATTTTCGCTCAAGACAAGCCGATTGTCGAAAACCAGAAACCAGAGGACCTGCCGCTTGATTTGCAGGTAGAACTTTCGTTGAAATGTGACCGGATGAGCATTGCTTATAGACAATATTTGAAAAAGCTTGGCGTAACACTAGGTACTGATTAAAAAAACGGATCACTCCCTCCTTGCGTTAAGCAGTGAGGGAGTGATCCGTTTTCTATTCATATCTTAACGCGTCAATCGGGCTGAGCTTTGAAGCTTTATTTGCCGGGAGGATTCCGAAGATGATCCCGATTAAAGCAGAGAAGCTGACGCCAATTAAGACGATTAAGGGACTGACTGTCGCTACAATAGGTGAGACCTGAGAAACAATGATGGTTCCAATTGCCGCTAGTCCAATACCGAGCAGTCCGCCTAATGAGGTTAAGGTGATCGCTTCGATTAGAAATTGCAGGAGGATTTTCTTTCTTGTCGCACCAATGGCCTTTCTCAGTCCTATTTCTCTTGTTCTTTCAGTAACAGATACAAGCATGATATTCATGACACCGATCCCGCCAACTAAGAGGGAAATTCCCGCAATACTTCCAATTAGTAATGTCAGTAAAGAAATCATTTTGTTTAATTCCTTTTCATAATCTTCGAAGTTGTTTGTTGAATACTTCCCATCTTCCAGTCCCTTTTTCTCTGTCAGCGTTGCAGCTGCCAGTTTACCGGTTTCAGAAACCTTTTCAGGATCACTTGCAATCACCGATAGTTGTTCGATTTCCCGGTTACCGAACATCATCGAAATGACCGAACGCGGCATAAGCATTTCACCGGTTTCCTTATTTCGATATTGTTCTGGAATCGGCGATTCATAGACGCCTACGACCTTGTAAGGATTATCATTTAAGTCAATGATCTCACCAATCGGATTTTCCGTTTCTTTGAAAAATTTCTTCCTAGCAACGGTATCAATAAGGACAACCCGATTCAACCCGTCGTTATCTGCGGCGTATAAAGCTCGTCCTTCAACAATCTGTATATTTTTAGCGGTGAAGAATTCGGCACCAACGCCGGTAATTTGCATGTCCCCTCGCTCGTCATTCCGAGTCATTGATCCCCAGCCGTGATTGATCGCAATCACCGCTTTTACACCTGGAACCTTTGCGAGTGTTTGGATATCTTCCGCCGTCAATTCAGGCTCTTGCCAAAAGGCTTCTGGTTCCCCTTCAGGCGGGATGTATTCATAATAAATATCAATCGCATTCTTATCCGTACTAAACAATTCATCTGTCATTTGTTTTCTCGTACCTTGGCCAATTGCAACAATAATGATAACAGCGGCGACGCCGATAATGATCCCAAGCATGGTTAAGATTGACCGTACCTTATGATTCCAAATCGACGAAAAGGCAATTTTGAAACTCTCCAAGATATTCATGGTGCCACCCTCCGGTCATCAGTGATCAGGCCATCTTTTAGCGTAATGATTCGTTTTGCATAGGCTGCGATTTCCTCCTCGTGTGTCACGACTATAACCGTTTTTCCTTCTTCGTTCAGCTGCAAAAACAGCTGCATGATTTGTGCACTTGTTTTTGAATCAAGCGCACCAGTAGGCTCATCAGCTAAAATGATAGTTGGATTATTGACAAGGGCTCTAGCGATTGCGACACGCTGTTTCTGTCCGCCTGATAATTGATTGGGCAAATGCTTCATTCGATCTTCCAAGCCGACCTTTACCAGCATTTTTTTGGCTCTTTCCGTTCTTTCTCGTTTTGAAACACCGGCATAAATGAGAGGGGATGCGACGTTTTTGATTGCATTGTCTCTTGGGAACATAAAGAATTGTTGAAAAACAAAGCCGATATGTTCGTTTCTTAACCGTGCCAGGACGCTCTCTTTTGCGGAGTCGACTTTTTCACCGTTTAATTCGAATCTACCTGTAGTCGGATAATCCAAAAAGCCAATGATATTCATTAAGGTAGATTTACCTGATCCAGACGGTCCCATGATGGCAACAAACTCACCATCCTCTATCGTCAAATCAATTCCATGCAGTACAGGAACTTCAAGTGATCCCTTTCCGTACACTTTTGTGATCTCACTCAACTTCATCAAAAGAGGTCACTTCCATTCCATCATGCATTTGTTCGTTTGGTGTTATGACGACAAGTTCCCCCGACTTTACCCCTTCTGCAACCTCGATGAATTCATCATTCATCGCACCGGTTTTGACTTCTCGTCTTTCAAGCTTCCTATCTACTAAAATATAAACAATTTTGCTTCCGCCTTCGTCAATTAGTGCCGGATGTGGAATCACAAGCTTTTTGTCTGATCCGCCTACTTTAATTTCTAAGGAAACGTGGAAGCCTTGACGTAATTCTGAAGTATCATCTGTAATTGCGACCTTAAATGGATACATCGTCACATTTCCGCCGGGTGCACCGCCGCCAAATTCTCCACCGCCGCCGCCTTCCTCATTCGGAAATTGTGAAACAGATTCAATGGCACCTTTCCATTCCCGGTCTTTATAAACCTTTGGACGGATAATAACTGGCTGCCCATTCTGGATCTTTACGGCATCAAATTCACTCATTGTCCCAATGACTTTATATGGCTGACTTGAAATAATATGGATGACAGGTTCCGCTGCACCTGTTTCGGTTTTTGCCACGTTTTGATTTACCTTGACGATAATCCCATCCATTTTACTGACAATCGTCATTTCTTTTTTCTGGGCATTCAGTTCTTTGATGCGGTCGTCTGCAGAGGCAATTTCTGATTTTGTGCCCTCGTATCCCATCTCTAGTTGTACTTTTTCTGCGATAAGCTGGTTTACGTCTACTCCACCGCCTTCCTCTTCCGTTGCGGGAGTGGTTGAATTCTTTTTCGCTTCAGCAATGCGTTTCGCTAGATCCGCAATTTGATTTTTTTCGGTTTTTCCTTTACTTTGAAGCAATTCCTTTTCACGAGCTGCTTTTTTTAGTTCATTATCTATTTTGGAAGAATCATAAATTAGTAGAGCGTCACCAGCCTTGACGGACTGATTTTCCGCCACTTTATATTCGCTAATCTCGCCTTTTTCCGGCTCCAAAAAGATCTTTTGCTCACTTTCAGGGACAATTTTACCTGTCACAAGAATCGTTTCAGTTAATTCTTGTTCACTGGCCTTTTGAACCGTTATCCCCATTCCCTCGGCTTCCGTTCCTGTGGGTTTTACCTCGCCTTTGGTAATAAAGTACATAGCTGTTCCTGCAATCACAAGTAATCCAACAATCGATACTATCCAAATCCAAACCTTTTTCTTCACAATATACCCCCGAATAGTCTATTATTTGTCTCTCTTTTCTACTATAAAGGAAATGGGGGAATTTTCAAATATTTTCTATTATTTACAATGGTAACCGATTGGTGCCTGACACCCTTTCTCCTACACTTATATTACTAATAGTGTCCAACATCATTTTTTAGCTAGATTTCTTTGTTATTCTCCTAAAAAGTACTATAGTGTTTTATATATATTGGACAAACTAAGAGACGATTGTTTGAACAACAAAGGAGAAATGAAAATGGTAAACGAAATGTTATCTACCTTTGCATCCATGTTTGATTGGCATATGTGGGCAGAAGTGTTGACCTCACCGAAATCATGGGGATTAATTTTATCTTTAGCGGTACTGGAATGTATCTTATCTGCAGATAATGCTTTGGTTTTATCTGCTTTTGTCAAGCCATTACCAAAACAGCAACAAAAGAAAGCATTAATATATGGGCTATGGGGGGCTTATTTATTCCGCTTTATATTCATTGGACTTGGAACGTTTCTCATTAAACTGTGGTTCATTAAGTTAATTGGTGCGCTCTATTTGCTTTGGCTGTCCGTTAAATTTTTTATGGACAAATTTAAAAGTAATGACGGTGGGGAAGAGGAAGCACTGCGTGAGCCAAAAGGATGGTTAACGAAAACGTTTGGTGTGTTTTGGGCAACAGTTATTAGCGTTGAGCTGATGGATTTGGCTTTTTCCGTTGATAGTATTCTTACCGCACTCGCTGTTTCGGAGGAAGTTTGGGTGTTATTACTTGGCGGGATGATTGGGATTCTACTAATGCGGGGAGTTGCAACATTTTTCATTAGTCTTATGAACAGAGTCCCAGAGCTGGAAACAACAGCATATGTTTTGATTACCTTTATTGCGGTTAAGATGGGGCTGACGCTCGTGGATATTGAGATTAGGAATGAAATCTTTATTACCGTCATGATCCTTGCGTTTCTGATTACGTTCATTATTCATGGAATTCGGTCAAGATCGAAAAAAAAGCTTATGCATTAATAGTCAAAATAGTAGATCAAAGAGTCTTTCAGGGTAGGGAGGCTCTTTGTTTATGTGTTAGGACCAAGCGGTATTTTTAATGCTAAAAATTGATTGGTGGTAAAAGCAGGAAGATTGATTTTACATATCGAATTTTTGTTTATAAAATAATAATTATAAAGAAAATAGTGATAAATTAATCAAAATCTCATTTTTATAGGTTATTTTGATTAAAATCGCTGTCGCACTCTTCGTGAGTGCATGAATTGAAATTAGAAATTGCATAAGGAGGGGCAGTGCTCAAGTAGAAATTTACTTGAATGGTCTGTCCTTTTTTAAAAATAGGTAATCAATATTTTGGATATAGAAAATCATTGCTATACTTAATTTAGTTTTTAGAAAGAGAAATCAAGAAAGAAGGGAAGGTTTATGCTTAAATTAGGTATTATCGGACTCGGAGATATTGCGCAAAAAGCATATCTACCTGTCTACAGTAAAATAAAAGATGTTGAATTTCATTTTTACACAAGAGATCAAGAAAAGCTGCAAGCCATTTGCAGCCAATACCGTTTTGAAAATCTCCACTCTAGCTTGGAGTCATTGCTTGACAGTGGAATTAAAGGGGCATTCATTCATTCGTCGACAGCATCTCATGAGGAAATTGTCCATGAATTGTTAAAACACAACATCCATGTGTTTGTTGATAAACCCATAACGGACCATTATAAGGGGGCAAAAATACTCGTTGAATTAGCAGAGAAGAAAGGCCTTATTTTAATGACCGGTTTTAATAGAAGATTTGCGCCTTTATACACGCAACTGAAGAAGGTTGCCGAGCCCAATATGGTAGTTGTCCAGAAAAATCGCAAAGGTCTTCCGGGCGAGCCACGGACATTTATCTTTGATGACTTTATTCATGTTGTGGATACAATGAGATATTTATTTCCACACCCAATCAAGAACTTAATTGTTAATGGGAAAATGAAAGGTAATCAGCTTTACCATGTTGTTGTTCAATTCATTTCCAACTGTGGCGAGACAGCTATTGGTATCATGAACAGAGATAATGGGACAAACGAGGAGATAGCTGAGGTCATGGGGCCATTGGAAAAAAGAACGGTTTATAATGTGTCGAAGTTAATGATTTCAAAGGACATGGAAACAATCGAAGTTCGGGGAAGTGACTGGGAGCCGACCCTGTTCAAACGCGGCTTCGAGCAAATGGTTACTGATTTCATTGATGCTGTTCGAGCAAACGCGAAACCAAGATATTCGGCACTGGATGCACTGGAGACACATGAAATCTGTGAAAAAATTATCGAAGAGTTAGCAAAAGGTATGGAAATTTAACAAAGCTCTTATCAAAGAAGCAGCCTAAAGAGGGCTGCTCCAGTTGGTGGACAACTTTTCCATATAAAAATGTTTACGTTTGCATCTTGTAAAATTACAGATTAGTGGTATGATTAAGCTATAAGTTTAATAATGATCACATGTTACTGATACGATCAGGCATGGTGGTAAAGAATAAATGGATTTTTATATCCATTTATCTATACCTCCATGCCTTTTTTGTTGTTTTTTTACATCTTAGGGAACCATAAACAAAAAAGCAAAGGGGTAATTGCAATGTTTAACTTTTTTAAAAAAGCACCAGTTGAATTTTATATACCGGTAAATGGCAAGATTGTTTCTCTTGAGGAAGTCCCAGATCCCGTCTTCAGTCAAAAAATGATGGGCGATGGGATTGCCGTGATGCCAACAAACGGAGATATTGTTTCTCCTGCAAAGGGGACCGTTATTCTCGTTGCAGCCACTAAACACGCAGTTGGCCTTCGCGCCGAGGATGGATCAGAAATTCTAATCCATGTGGGATTAGAAACGGTTGCCTTGGATGGAAAGGGCTTTAGAGTTGCCGTTAAAGAGGGAGACAAAGTTACTGCCGGGCAATTACTAATTGAGGTTGATTGGGAATATATTGGTACAAACGCTAAAAGCACCATAACACCAGTTGTGATTACAAACAGCCAAGAAGGTAAAAAGCAATACACATTTACCGAAGAAAAAGAAGGAACTGCCGGCAAGACGGTACTATTCACAGCTTCTGCCAAGTAATGGTTTTAAGTGAAATGCTGCTCCCATTTTTCAGCAGCATTTCACTCTTATAAAAAAGTCCTTTAAGGAGGTGATTGACAAAATAGTAGAAGTAATTCTAGGCTGCTATTCGTCATTCTATTTATCAGAAATTATTTATTTTATTGTTGGCTTGTTTGATGTCTAGTAGTTTGAAAAAAAATTTTGTAGGGGGTAAAAAAATGAAGAAATATTTTCAAAGACTTGGCCGCTCATTGATGCTGCCTGTTGCCGTATTACCGGCTGCCGCCATTTTGATGGGTATTGGTTACTGGATTGACCCATCAGGCTGGGGTGCAGACAGTCCACTAGCTGCCTTCTTAATTAAAGCTGGGTCGTCCATTATTGACAACATCCCGATTCTATTTGCAGTCGGTGTAGCATTGGGGATGGCGAAAGAAAAGGATGGCTCTTCTGCGCTGAGTGGTTTGGTTGCATACTTAGTTGTCACAACCTTGCTTTCAACCAACTCGGTAGCATTGCTGGAGGGAATCGATGCAGCAAAAGTAGATCCTGCGTTTGCGAAAATCGGAAATGCCTTTATTGGTCTTCTTTCAGGTATCGTCGCTTCAATGATGTACAATCGCTTTAGTCATGTGAAATTACCAGATGCCTTGGCATTCTTTAGTGGTAAGCGGCTTGTGCCGATTATGACAGCGGTTTCAATGTTGGTTGTTTCAGCAGTACTATTCTTTGTGTGGCCTGTCATTTTTACAGGATTGGTTTCATTCGGTACTGGAATGAGTAAATTAGGTGCAGTCGGTGCAGGTTTTTATGGCTTCTTCAACCGATTATTAATTCCTACAGGTTTACACCATGCATTAAATTCCGTATTCTGGTTTGACGTAGCTGGTATCAACGATATCGGTAACTTCTGGGCAAGCAAAGGAACAAAAGGTGTTACGGGTATGTATCAAGCTGGATTCTTCCCTGTTATGATGTTCGGGTTACCAGCAGCAGCATTAGCGATGGTTCACACAGCAAAAACGAAGAAGAAAAAGCAAGTAGCTTCTTTAATGCTTGCTGCAGGTTTTGCGGCTTTCTTCACTGGGGTTACAGAACCAATTGAATTTGCGTTTATGTTTTTAGCACCAACGCTTTATCTTGTGCATGCAGCTTTAACAGGTATTTCTTTAGCAATTGCTGCAGCATTCCACTGGACAGCAGGCTTTGGCTTTAGTGCCGGACTAGTTGACTTTGTATTAAGCTCAAGATTGCCATTAGCAAATCATCCATATATGTTACTTGTTCAAGGGCTAGTATTTGCAGTCATTTACTACTTCTTATTCCGCTTCATTATTACGAAATTCAACTTAAAAACACCTGGTCGTGAAGATGATGATGATGAAATGGAAGAAGTATCTCTTGCAAAAGGTGAAAGTAAATTTGCTGCAATGGCAGCACAAATTTACGAAGGCTTGGGCGGAGACGCAAACGTTACTGCGGTTGATAACTGTGTAACACGTCTAAGGATGGAAGTAAAAGACATGAATGCCGTTGACCAAAAGAAAATTAAATCGACGGGCGTACCGGGAATCAATATTGTCGGTCCGCAAAGCATTCAGGTTATCGTTGGAACAAATGTCCAATTTGTTGCCGATGAAATTGTGAAAATTCGCAAGAAAAAATAATAATGGCAGAAAAAAACGCTTGGACACTTTATGAGAGTCCAAGCATTTTTTATCCCGCATTAACGGGCAGTAAGACCCCAATATTGGACATTGAGGTACAAAAAGGATAAGTGGGGGATGGAAACCCCCCACTGATTGAAGTTTCACTTTATCGTTTTCGTAGTCTTTCGATGTGAAGTGTTAAGTAGCCCAGTTCATGCTCTGGCAGGTAGATCTCGTGATTTTGGGCAAGGTCTTTGGCGACTTTTTTTGCACAGTTGTAGGCCAGTGGGAATTTATTGGTGATCATTTTCAGCATCTCATCATCGATTGTATTCGGCTCCCCATTATTAATCCTTGAAACAGCAAAACGAAGATGGGTCATTAAACGCTGGTAAGATAGATCGTCTTCGTCTATTTCAATATGTAAGTAATCCTTAATCGTCTGGACCATATCCCCGATGATGGCCGTTTGCCGGAGCGTTTGCTTCATGTCCCCGCCTTTCAGATTAGCGGTGTGAAGGTGCAGGGCGATAAAGGCTGCTTCGTCCACAGGCATCTTAATGTCCGTCTTCTTCTCAATATGTCTAAGTGCCCACATGCCGATATCAAATTCCTTTTTATAAAGGATTTTAATTTCATGAAAAAGTTTATTCTTAAGATTGATTCCATCCCGAACACGTTCAATGGCAAAGGATAAGTGATCGGTCAGGGCAATATGAATATGCTCGTTCAATTTGCTGCCAAGGGATTCTTCGGCGTAGGTGATAATTTCCTCTGAAAGGGCAAAGTGTTCTTCGGGAATTTGGAGAAGGAGCTGTTGGAATTTCTCATTTTCCTTCATGACAAATAGCTTTTCAATTTTCCCAGGGTTCACAATATCGTTTTTCTTTTTCTGAAAAGCGATACCTGCACCAATAGCAATCTTTTCTTCATTATGATCTGTAACGACAACGGCATTGTTATTTAATATTTTTTTGATTTTCACACAATCCACCTCCCGCTCATTTTAGAAATAGAGGAATAAATGTTGTCCCCATAAGTTACAAGGCAAATCATTATTCTATATTATATGACTTTCGACATTATACCACTTTTTCCTTCTTATTAAGCTGATAAACAGGGATAGGGGATGGGGCTGCGTTTTTAATGTCTTTTTTTCAAAAAATGGTTTAATCTAAATGTGGAATTGTTGCTTTTAAATATACTTGAATAGGTGTAAGCGATGAAAGAACATTATTATGATAAATTATTGAACATAAAAACAAAGGGAGATCAATATGGGGGAGGGATCGCCAACAAGTCCTTGCATTATCATCCGTATGAGCCGACTCCCTATAGTGCTTTGGAAGAGCTATTTCGTCATTATGAAGTGAAAAGCAGTGACCGGGTAGTTGATTTTGGGTGCGGTAAAGGGCGCTTGAATTTTTATCTCCACTATTTTTTTCATGCATCTGTGGTTGGGGTGGAAATGAATGAGACTCTTTTTCAAGCGGCAGTTGAAAATTGCGGGAGTTACGTGGGGAAATTGAAAAAGGGTCAGGATCAAATTCAATTCTATTGCTGCTTGGCAGAAGAGTATGAGATTGATGCAAGGGATAATCGCTTTTATTTCTTCAATCCGTTTTCGATTCAAGTGTTTAGGAAGATTGTAAATCATATTTTGCTGTCAGTGGAGAAAGCGGAACGGGTAATTGAGCTTGTGTTATATTATCCATCGGAGGATTATATTTATTTTCTCGAAAGCCAGACTTCGTTTGAATTAAAAGGGGAGGTCATCCTGCCTTATTTGTATGAACATAATCCGAATGAACGGTTTTTGATTTATCAGCTGGAATATTAGCGGGAGGGGGAAGGAACATTTCAATAGAAAAGGTGATGAATATAAATAAACGGATTGATACATTAGATTATTTGCGTGGGTTTGCGCTGATGGGGATTATTTTGGTGAATATAATACCTTTGCTGTCTGTGAATCTGCCTTCGCCCCACACCTTGGAGACTACTTACTGGCGGTTTTTATATTTATTTGTGGAAGGGCGCTTTTATACGATTTTTACCTTTTTGTTTGGGGTTGGCTTTTATATTTTTATCACACGGGCCAATGCAAAAGGAAAGAATGGATATGTTTTGTTCTTGAGGCGCATGATTGCCTTATTGATCATGGGCTTGGTTCATGTCCGTTTCCATCCAGGCGAAGCATTAACGGTTTATGCCATTTGCGGACTTATTATTTTGCCATTTTACAAAGCCCATAAGGTAGTTAATCTAGTATTTGGCTCCGCCATGTTAATCGTCTTGGCGATTTTTTCATTCAAACTGTTTATGGTGATTCCACTAATGTTATTGGGAATTGCAGCAGGCCAATTTCATTTGTTCGAAGAGCTCTCTAAAAAACGTAATAAGATAATCCTTTTTACAAGTATCATGTTGGGTTTAAGTATTCTAGGTCTTATTTATCAATATCAATATGCCCCGGTTGTTTTTGGCCATGGTTCGGAAGTGGATTTCCTGACGACACAACGATTCTTTAACATTGGGATATCAATTGGACCGATTATTTCGGCCTTTTATGTTGGGCTCTTTGTGTTGCTCTTGCAATCTTCATTTTTTCAAAAGGTACTGTCCCCTTTAAAAAGCTACGGGCGGATGGCACTAACTAACTATATTTCACAAACAGCCTTTATTTATCTGGTTGGAAATATGCTGAATTTATTCAACAATATTACCTATATACAATCTCTATACATCTGTTTAACGATTTATATCATCCAGCTTATATTCACCACAATCTGGCTCCACTTCTTTCGATTCGGACCATTGGAATGGATCTGGAAAGTGGTGACCTATTTGGAAATACCACCCCTTAGAAAAAGGGAGAAAATAATATAAATAGTGTCAATAGCTTAAAAAGGGTGTCAGGCACCATTCACATGGTGCCTGACACCCTTTTTACTTTTACCAACTTATCTAGATTCTTGTGGAATTTTCCCTAAAAGGGTACAAACCTAGAGCCTGTCAAATTCCCAATACATATAAATAAAGTACATAGAAACAAGAGAGACAAATGGAAGGGGGGGACAGAAGCGGACGAACTGTTTGAGGGGTGAATGTCGCATCATGATGACATCATGAATTACGAGCATTTGAGAGGAGATCATTATGCAATTTCAACCAATGGTGTGGATGACAATTTTCTCGTTTGTGGCCACACTGATTTTTATCCTTTGGAGACCGCACGGAATTAACGAGGCGATTCCAGCCACAATTGGCGCGATTCTTGTTTTTATCAGCGGCAGTGTCACACTGTCCGACCTTGGTATTATCACCGAAACCATCAGCGGTGCCGCCATCACCATTATCGCAACGATTGTCATGGCAATCGTCTTAGAAAGCTTTGGATTCTTTAACTGGGTGGCCGAGAAGCTCGCGGCCAAGGCGAAGGGGTCCGGTATCAGGCTTTTCTGGTACGTCAACCTGTTATGTTTTCTGATGACGCTTTTTTTTAATAATGATGGGAGTATCCTAATCACGACACCGATTCTTGTCATGCTATTGAACAACATGGGTCTTAAAAATCATCAAAAAATCCCGTATTTATTGTCGGGGGGCTTAATTGCCACCGCTTCAAGTGCCCCAATTGGCGTTAGTAATATCGTTAACTTAATCGCATTGAAAATCGTCGATATGAGCTTGTATATGCATACCGCAATGATGCTTGTTCCAGCAACACTCGGGCTTCTGCTTTTAGTTTATCTGCTATTCCTGCGCTTTAAAAAAGTACTGCCGAAAACCGTTCCTACAAATGTTACAGGTCTAACCAAATCATCCTATCACCCGCTAAAGCCCGGAACACACCCTTCTTCTGAAAAAGCACGGTCAAAGTTCATGCGTAATGTCCTGCTATTTGTTTTCGCTGTTCGTGTCAGCCTTTTTGTCGCATCGTATTTTGCTATCCCAGTTTCGCTTATGGCGGTAATAGGCTCCCTTGTTCTTTTAGGCTGGAGATGGGCCTATCTCAAAATTCCTCCGACTGATATGCTTAAAAAAACTCCGTGGTATATACTCGTTTTTGCTTTTAGTATGTATGTGATTATTTACGGTTTGAACAATATCGGATTAACGGACTGGCTGATTGCCTTTATGGAGCCGATGGTGTCTGGAAGCCTGCTTCATGCGAGTGTAATGATGGGTGGACTCCTGTCCATTCTCTCCAATATTTTCAACAATCACCCAGCACTCATGGTTGGAACACTGACGTTAACCCATATGGGATTAGACACGTTGACCTTGAAGGTATCTTATTTAGCAAACGTCATTGGCAGTAACATGGGATCATTACTGCTCCCGATGGGTACGCTTGCTACGCTGATGTGGATGCACATCGTCGTTCGAAAAGGGAAAATCATGATCACATGGTGGGAATATGTAAAAATCACCGTAGTGGTCATTCCACCGGCGACATTGTTTACGTTAGTAGTTTTATATTATTGGGTTTCGTGGCTCTTTGGCGGGGCACTGCAATAACTAGAGCTAAAAAGGTAAAGGAGAAATGAAAATGAATGAGTTTAGCGATTTAATGGGGAAAAATATTGAAATTGAGATTTCAGGCGGAAATTTTTACTCAGGCATACTTGTTGATGCCGGATTGGATATCATTGTTTTATATGTAGGGAGAACGGGGAACTTTTATTATATTCCGTCCGTTCATATTCAGCGGATAAAAGAAAAGAAAATTGAGGAAAACAGCACCTATTATGAACAACCCTCAGAAAAACCGCTCGAAACAGATCCACATGCCATTTCATTTCGAAGAATGTTAACCAACGCTAAGGGAAGATTTGTGGAGGTGTATGTAACGGGGAATAAGTCGATTCATGGCTATTTAACGAGTATTATGAATGACTATTTTGTCTTTTACTCCCCCGTGTATAAAACAATGTATATTTCAATGAATCATGTAAAATGGTTGATCCCGTATCCGGAAAATGCAGCGCCATATTCTTTAAGTAATCAAACTTTTCCTGTCAATTCAACCAAGATCCCATTAGCAAGAAGCTTCGATGAGCAATGTAAAAAGTTAGAGAATCAGCTTGTCGTCATCGATGGCGGTAACAGCAGTGAAAAAATTGGCTTACTTCAGGAAGCCGGTAATAAGTGTTTGACCTTAATTACCGCAGAAAGGGAAACCGTGTATCGAAATCATAAGCATGTCAAGACGATTTATCTGGCAAACTAAATCTTAAGGGTGAGTTACATGTTTTGTAAAAGAAAACAAAAAAATAATCCACATTTGTTTGGCTGACAAAGGATGGATTATTCTTTCAATCTCATACACTATTTTTGGCCGTGGTAATAGGGGCCACGGTCTTTTTCAAGTTTGTTTTGTAGTATTAAAATATGTTCTAAAGGCTAACAATGTTCATGTTTGCGGAGGGCTGTTTCACAATTATTTTTCAAGTTTCACATCATGTTCCATTATCCTATTTGTTAATCGTTACCATTTTAATTGATAGAAATTCTCATTTATCCATTGACAACATATTTTACCCTGTTATAATCAAGGTTGTAAGGATTAGTGATAATGATTTTCAATATCATCTATAAAACTAAACTATTGGGGACAGCCATGAAGAAACGATATTTACTTTTGGCATTAATTATTTTATCTATGGGTTCATTATTTGTTGGGGTAAGCAGGCTTTCACCAATGGACCTGCTAGACTTTCAATCTGAAGAAACGCAAATTTTTCTTATCAGCAGGGTGCCGCGGCTTGTAGCGATTTTACTGGCAGGGGCGGGGATGAGTATAGCCGGTTTAATCATGCAGCAGCTCAGCCGTAATAAATTTGTTTCGCCGACAACGGCAGGAACTTTGGATGCCACTCGTCTTGGAATCCTCGTTTCGATGTTGGTATTTGCAAACGCCTCTATGATAGAAAAAATGGTCGTTGCCTTTGTATTCGCACTTGGCGGTACGTTTTTATTTATGCAAATTCTCGATCGTATCAAGTTTAAAGATGCCATTTTCATTCCGCTTGTCGGGCTGATGTTTGGGAACATCTTGTCCTCCGTTACCACATTTTTCGCTTACCGGGCAGATGTGATTCAAAATATGTCGGCGTGGCTGCAAGGTGATTTTTCAATGATCATGAAAGGGCGCTATGAACTGTTATACATAAGTATTCCGATATTAGTGATAGCCTATTTATTTGCCAACCGCTTTACCGTAGCCGGGATGGGGGAAGATTTTTCAAAAAATTTAGGTCTTTCCTATCGCAGGGTCGTAAACGTTGGGCTGGCGCTTGTTGCGTTAATAACGGCAACAGTCGTCCTGACAGTCGGGGTTATCCCGTTCCTCGGCTTAATTATTCCGAATATCATCTCGATTTTTAAAGGAGACCACTTGCAAAAAACATTGCCGCATACCGCCCTTCTGGGGGCTAACTTTTTGCTAGTTTGTGATATTTTGGGCCGGGTAATTATTTATCCATACGAGATTTCGATTAGTCTCATGGTCGGTGTTATCGGCAGCGGGATTTTCCTCTACCTTCTTTTTAGGAGGAAGGTATATGCGTAATTCGATGAAGATGATCTGTCTCGCTTTCGTTGCCGCTGGCTGCTGTGTCCTTTACTTATTTCATGATTTAAACGGCAGTTTTGATTACGCCCTGCCTCGAAGGGCGATAAAAGTGATTGCCATGGTGATTACAGGATTTACAATTGCCTATGCGACAGTTGTATTCCAGACGATTACCCATAATCGCATTTTAACGCCAAGTATTATGGGGCTAGATGCTCTATATTTACTGTTACAAACGGTGATTATATTCTTTTTAGGCTCCGGCCACATGATTGTTGTCAATAAACAGGTGAACTTTTTACTTTCTGTTGCCGTGATGATTGTGTTTTCCCTATTCTTATATCGCTTTTTATTTAAAAAAGGCGGGCAGCCGATCTACTTTTTACTGCTTGTCGGGATTATCGTCGGCACGTTTTTCTCGAGTATCTCTACCTTTTTTCAAGTGCTGATTGACCCGAATGAGTTTCAGATTGTCCAAGACCGGATGTTTGCTAGTTTTAACAATATCAATTCGGATTTGGTATGGATGGCGATTGTCATTGTTGCCCTGGTGATGATCTATGCATGGCGTTATGTAAAATATCTTGATGTTTTATCGCTTGGCCGCGAAATGGCGATTAACCTCGGCGTTCCGTATGATTCAATTGTGAAACAAATGCTTGTCATTGTAGCGATTTTCATTTCGATTTCGACGGCACTCGTCGGACCGATTACCTTTTTTGGCTTAATTGTCGCCAATCTATCGTATCAATTTTTCAAAACCTACAAGCATAAGGTGCTGATCAGCGGTGCAGTGGTGATGAGTGTTATTGCTTTAGTCGGCGGACAATGGGTGGTTGAACGGGTCTTTACTTTTTCGACAACACTGAGTGTCATTATTAATTTTATCGGTGGTGTCTATTTCATCTATTTACTACTGAAGGAGAGGAAAACGGCATGATTCAAGTAAAGGCATTGACGAAGTTATACGGGAAGAAGTCGGTTGTGGACCAAGTTACCGTGGATATTCAGCCTGGAAAAATCACTTCCTTTATTGGGCCGAATGGCGCGGGTAAATCAACGCTCTTGTCGATGGTCAGCCGGCTGCTTGATGCGGATACGGGTGAAGTGCTTGTCGACAATGCGGACGTAAGGAAAATGAAATCACAGGAATTTGCTAAAAGAGTTTCAATTTTGAAGCAGTCGAATTACATGAATGTCCGGCTTACGATTCGCGAGCTTGTATCTTTTGGCCGGTTTCCTTATTCGAAAGGCCGTTTAACTGAAGAGGATGAACGGTTCGTTGAGCAATCGCTTGCGTACATGCATTTAACCGAAATGCAGGACAGCTTTTTAGATGAATTATCGGGCGGTCAGCGGCAGCGTGCTTTTATCGCCATGGTGATCGCCCAGGATACCGAGTACATATTGCTTGATGAACCACTCAACAATTTGGATATGAAGCACTCGGTTCAGATTATGAAGATTTTGCGCAGGCTTGTAGATGAGCTAGGTAAAACGGTGGTCATTGTCCTGCATGATATTAACTTTGCCTCCGTTTATTCTGACCGAATTGTCGCGATGAAGGATGGCAGGGTGGTGAAAGACGGGCCAACAGAAGAGATTATTCAGTCAGAGGCCTTGAGCGAAATTTACGATATGGATATTCCGATTCAGGAAATGAACAACTGTAGAATCTGTGTATATTTTAATTCATGATGAAAAAGGAGAGATGAGCAGATGACGAAAAGATGGAGTTTACTGGGATTGGTTTTTACGATGATTTTGATTTTAGTAGCATGTGGAGGGACCTCCAAAGAGGAAAGCAAGGCGAAAACGGCATCCTCAAATAAGGCAGATACAGCTGAGAAAATGACGATTAAGCATCAATATGGTGAAGCTGTTGTTGAGAAAAATCCGAAAAAAGTGGTTGTGTTTGATTTTGGTGTCTTAGATACCCTAGATGAGTTAGGTATCGAGGTCACAGGTGTTCCACAGGCAACCATTCCTTCCTATCTGAAAAAATATGCGGATAAGAAATATACGAATGTCGGCAGCTTAAAAGAGCCTGATTTCGAAGCGGTTCATGCACTAAAGCCAGATGTTATTTTTATCTCCACACGCCAGGCAGAATTATATGACCAATTTGCAGAGATTGCCCCTACCGTTTATGTCGGTCTAGATTATGCTAATTACATGGATTCTTTTGAGAAAAATATGAACTTAATTGGCGGGATTTTTGGCAAAGAAGACAAGGTGGCAAGTGAACTAAAAGACATTGAAGCGAGTGTTGAAAAGTTAAACAAAAAGGCGTCTGCACTTGATCAAAAAGGGCTTATTGTCTTGGCGAATGAGGGTAAAGTGAGCGCCTATGGCCCAAGTTCCCGTTTCGGGCTTATCCATGATGTGTTTGGGTTCGGTGCGGCCGATAAGAATATTGAAGTCTCTACACACGGCCAAAGCATTACGTTTGAATATATTAAAGAGAAGAATCCGGATGTCCTGTTCGTCATTGACCGTGCGACAGCTGTCGGCGGCGAAGTTGGTGCGAAAGAAATCGTTGAAAATGAGCTGGTGAAGAAAACGGAAGCCTATAAAAATGATAAAATTGTCTATCTAGATGCCGACTCCTGGTACCTAAGCGGCGGCGGCCTAAAATCCGTCAAAGCCATGACAAAAGAAGTAGAAGAAGCATTATAAAGTGAAACTTCAATCAGTGGGGTTCATACTGCTCGTTAATAAAAAATGAAAATGGAAAACACAGAAACGCTTGCAGCCGCTGCTCATGGGCACAAGCGTTTTTTGTTCTTCAAAAGTGTCCGTCTGGGATGGAAAGTGTCTTTTTATGGTGCCTGACACCCTATTGAAAATATTTCTTCCCTTTACCAAAAAATTCTGTAAAATGGAGATTGATAGTACTTTTGATGTGTTTGGAGAGATTTCTATGGCGATGTGTTTCCCGATTTTTGGAAAAGAAAATGAATCTGTGGTCTATAATCCAGATGAATTAATTGACCTTTTTCTTGATTGTACGGCCGATGGGATTTGTATTGTCGATATGGAGAATCGGTTTATTCGAATAAATCCTATGTATACCAATATTTTTGGTTATACAGAGGAGGATGTTTTAGGAAGAACATTCGAGGAATTTCCCAATCCCGACACTGTTATCGAAATAATAGGAGCAGTCAAACGTGGCGAAGCCTTTCATAATATGAATACACAGCGCAGCCATAAGGATGGCACCATTCTTGATATTGCCGTTTCCTATTCTCCTTTTCGGAATTTGAATGGAGAAATAATTGCCATCATCGCCGTTTATCGTGATATTACAAACCGTTTAAATATGGAAAGAGAATTGAAAAAAACGCGTGAATTGTATCGATTAATTACGGAAAATACAACAGATATGATTAAGCTTTATTCGAAGGATAAGAAGGTTATGTATGCTTCTCCTTCACATGCAAAAGGGATTGGGTATACGCCTGAGCAATTAATCGGAAAAACCGTATATGAAATTATAGTGCCTGAGGAAAAGGAGCATTTTGAATGCTTTTATCAGGAATTGATAGATAAGGGAGAGCCCCTCCTATTTCAAACAAAAATTAAAACTGGCAGTAATGAAGTAATCGATTCGGAAACGACTGTTTCTCCAATTTTTAATGAGCTTAATGAGGTTGAATCCTATGTAACGGTTAGCAGAAATATTACTGACAGGGTAAAAAATGATGATGCGCTCCGAAATTTAGACCGCCTGTCCATCATCGGTCAATTAGCTGCCGGAGTCGCCCACGAAATACGGAACCCATTGACTTCATTAAAGGGGTTTTCCAAACTGTTGAAAAGTACCACCAATAAGGAGAAGCAAGAAGATTATTTATCGATTATCACGAACGAGCTAGATCGTATCGATATGATTGTAAACGAATTTATGTCCCTTGCCAAACCTCAAGCGATTCAATTTGAGCGGGAAAGTTTAAATTCAATTCTGGAAAGTACGGTTAAAATTCTTCATCCACAAGCTTTGCTACATAATGTTCAAATTATAAATCGCTATCATACAAATGAGATCGATTTACTTTGCAACCCACACCAATTGAAACAAGTCTTTGTTAATTTTTTGAAAAATGCCATTGAATCTATGCAGTACGGAGGAAAAGTTTATATTGATGTACAAAAGCTGGAGGAGAAAAGAGTACAGATTAGTTTTTCCGATGAAGGTATTGGAATCGACACAGAGCTCATGGGCTATTTGGGGACACCGTTCTACACAACAAAGGATAAAGGAATTGGACTGGGTCTGACCGTCAGCAACAAAATACTCCAGGAACATAACGGCACCATGAAGATTGAAAGCCAGCCTGGCAAAGGCACTACCGTAAAGGTAGAATTGAACTATATATAATATGGCAATCGTAATAAGGGTGTCAGGCACCACTCGTGGACAACTGTCCTTTTGTGGTGCCTGACACCCTTATTTAGTGTAGCGGTTCGCATAGCTTGAGGCGACGAAGGCATTGGGTTTGATTTTCGGTTCTACTCCCATAGATTCGATGCGCGTCACCATTTCTTTGACGAATTCACTCGTCTTATTTCGTTTACCTGCCCCGATATCGATATGCCCCTCCATTGTAAATGTTGCTCCTTGGTAAAGATGGGGAAGGACAATTGAAATCATTACATTTTTCCTTTCCTCGGTAAACATCGAAACGATTTCCTCGGTTAAGGAGAGTTCAAGTGAGATTCGCTCGTGCAAATGCATCATTTTTCTTGGTACAATTACCTTTCTTATGCATGCCCACACACCATTTCCCTCATTTTGAATCACAATGCCGGTGATAAAAACGGTCTGTGATCTATGAACCTGTGAATCTGTCCCCACCATCAGACGATAATTCCCGTTTGGATTACTTTTCATGAATGTAACAATCCGTTCAAAGACCTGTTCGAATGACAAATCATTCTCCTGAAGATTTCGAAACGAATAGTGATAATCCTGGGATTTTTTCATATAAAAGCACCACATCTTTCCCTTCCACTTGAAAGTTTAGTCAAAGCTCTTATTCCTATCTTATGGAAAGCGGTTTATTGTCGTGCAAACTCCGGGGCGTTATCCTTCTTGGAAATATGTATAAAAAATAGTGGGTAAACATGCAATTAAATATGATTTGTCCTCTGTTCGTGGACAAGTGTCTTTTTGTGGTGCCTGACACCATTTATTTTATTTGGAATGTAATAATAGGGGAATTTGTTCATAGAATTGTAGTGTATGTATTTTAATGGTTCCTTTTACCTGGTAATACTGGGAGAAAGGGAGGATGGTATTTTAATAGTTTTGCTATTAAAATAAATAAAAATACATTATTTTAAATAAAAATACATAATTGGAGGTTAATGATGATGCAGAAAAAGAAGATTGCAGGCCTTTTAGCTGTTAGTTTGCTAACCACTGTACCATGGACTGTTGGGTATGCAGAGGCGCCAAAATGGACAAACGTTAATGTAAATGAAGAACAGGATGGAAGTAAGTTTAATAGTGAAAACTATGACTTTGTGAAATTCTCGCAAATTGGCACAAAATTGAAAGCCATCGAGAAACAGTCTAACCGTATTAAAGTGGAAGTTCGCGGTACGTCAGCGGATGGACATCCTCTTTATGTCGTTACAATTGCCGACCCAACAACTCAAGGGAAGTTCGGGAAAATCCAGTCACTTAGAAAACAAATGTTTAAAAATCCTGGGAAAGCTCAAGATTGGATTACCAATAATCCAGATTTTAAAGTGCCCATTATGATCAACGGTTCGATTCATGGGACTGAATTTGCCGGCACTGATGCCATCCTGCAGTTAATTGAGCGTTTTGCAACTGAGAATGACCAAGAGACAAAGAACATTTTAGCCAATAACATTCTTATATTTAATGTGGTCCAAAACCCTGACGGACGCGTTGACGCAACCAGATTTAACGGTGAGGGGATTGACTTAAACCGTGATTTCATTACCCAATCCCAGCCGGAAACGAGAGAAACAGTTGAACTCATTAAAGAATGGAACCCAATGGTGTTCCTTGATACGCATGGATATGTAAAAAATTACGGGCCAAATCTACAGGGATTAATTGAACCATGTACGCCACCACATAATCCAAACTATGAGTACGATTTATATAACAAGTGGGCTTATCAACAGGCAGAAGCGATGGAAGCCCAGATTTTGAGCCAAAAGGATAAATTCTCATCGAACACTTTATATCAAAATATGAAAGGCGTTTATGTTCCACAGCGTGATGACGCAGCCGGATGGGATGATTATCCGCCAATCTTTACACCTATGTATGCGATGTACCATGGTGCATATGGACATACGTTAGAAACCCCAACAAATGATTGGGACGGCGTGCGCTGGATGTATAACGCCATTATCGGGGCGCTTAATTTTGCGACAGAGAACAAGCAAGCGATGATAACCGACCAAATTGAAATGTTTAAGCGTGGGATTAATTTTGATCATCCTTCCCACAAGGATGGGTTCTTCCCTAAAGCCTATATCCTTCCTGTCGATGAAAAAGACCCTACTGTAACGCAAAAAGCCGTCAATCATTTAATAAATAATGACATTGATGTGGTTCAAGCGCCGAAAGCATTTACAGTGGATGGACAATCATATCCTAAAGGAACATACATCGTTAAGATGGATCAGGCAAAGGCTGGATTAGCCAACACGATGCTTTGGGATGGAGAAGACATCTCGAACGATACACCTGCCATGTATGATATTTCAGCGTGGAGTTTACCTGAGCTTTGGGGCTTTAAAGCAGTAGCAACGCAAAGTTCAATCGATGTGACAACAACAAAGGTTAACAAGATAACCGGTCAAGGTGCGGTTACAGGTAAAGGTCCATACTTGATTGCGAACAGTTCCGTAAAAGCTGTTAATCTAGTAAATACATTGCTTCAACAAGGTGTAACTGTTAAACGTGATACAAAAGGTAATTTTTACACAGAAGCAGCGGCAAATCAAATCTCAGCTGCCGTAAAAGAATCTGGCTTGCAGATTGAATCGACAGCTAAAGTACCAGCGGATGCAATAGCCTTATCAAGCTTAAAGGTAGCCATTTTGAAGGACGGCGGCATGGGGAAAGTACAGTCTCACAGCGGAACAAAGCTTGCTCTGAAACGACTTGGTTTCCAAGTAACAGAAGTGACGCCGGTTGAAGTAGCGGAGAATGGTCTTACTGGATTTGATGCTTTTGTTTACAGTGGAACCGAAAGTCTTATTTCTACAAATCTATCAGCTTCCAATAAAGAATTTGGTTTCCAGAATGCTGGTCAGTTAGATAAATTCAAGGCGAATGTGTCAAAATTTGTGAGTGATGGCGGCAAATATGTAGCTGTTGGTGCCGGGGCATCTAGAGCAACGAAAACACTTGGTCTTACTGACGACACAATTAATGTGGGCGGATCTAATTATAACGGAATCGTGAAAGTGAAGTACGAAGGAACTGGTTTAACCGCGGGTTATGGCCAGGATGATCTAGGTTTCGTTTACCGTCCAGCATGGTTTACCGGAACTGGAAATGACAAAGTCGTTGCAACCCTAGCAAACTCTGATGACTTCTTTGTAGCTGGTCATTGGAAAAATAGCAGTGCTGCCAAGGGCCAAGCCGTTATCGTGAAAGAGCAGGATAAAGATGTGACCTTGATTGGTTTAGAAGCGGGCTTCCGTGACCATACGGATTACCTATTCCGACTATTATCTAACTCGATTTTTGAAAAATAAAAACGAAGAAAAGCCTAGTTCATGCAGTGTGATGGACTGGGCTTTTTTTACTAAATTTTATAAAAGAAAAGAGTTGGCTGCATAGAGCCAACTCTCCCGCTATTTGTTACTTGATCGTAAGCGTTACAGAATTATAGTTTTTCCCATTACCAAGTGGATTGTAGTTTTTTTCAATGTTTCCAGCAGCATCAACAGCGAACCAATTGATGGTGGTTGTTTTATCAACCTTCAATGTTTCTGCACCTTCACGGGTTCCGCTTAATTTGATGTGTGCGGATTCGAAAGTAGGACGACTGCCATCAAGTGTATAGTAGATGGTTGCTGCTTCGCTTGTTTCAAACTGAACGTCAACAGGTCCCGAGAATTTTCCGTTTCCAGGCACCGCTTTAGTGGAAGGCGGCTGGTGGTCTTTTGCATTATTGTATGCAACTTTAATCATACCAATTAGACCGTTTGCAAATTCCATCGCTTCTTCATGACCTTCTGCAAATGTCGGCTGGAATCCGACTGCTTCCCATCTTTGCTTCTCTTTATTCCATAAATCTGCTCCTACTTCGAAATCCCAGGCGTATATGCCTTTTGCATACCATAGGTAGTCAGCAGAATTCCCTGCAGCCGAGTAGAGAACATCCGGAACTGGGCCTGTACGGCTTGGAAGGATGACTGTGCCGCGGTGGTCCTGAATGTCGTTTAACATGATATCAGATACTGCCCAGTAAAATGCCTCTTCACCGGCGGTTGGGCGAGGAAGAGTCTTGCGGTTTGGATCATAGGCGCCTGGTGACCACATAAAGTAACCGCCGTAGCTGTGAATATTCATTGCAAATTTAATGTTTGAAAAATTGTCAGCTAGCCAGACTAGGTTTCTTGCCTCTGGTTCGGAGTTTTCCGCTGGTCCTGCGTATGTGCCGCTTCTACATTGCGTTGTAGAAGCACCAACATATCCATCAAATGCGGAGCCGACAGAATGGTTGCGGTTTAAGTCCACTCCCCAGGAGGTACGATAGGCAGGATCAGATTCGGCTGGCCCGCAATAATTGGTCATATTTTTCCGCTGCATATTGTAATCATAGAAGCTGTAATTGGCCCCGTCTGGATTGACAGTTGGCACAAGGAAAATATCCAGGTTATCAACTAGCTTTTTGGTTTCTCCGTCATGAGCGTAGTTCCGAAGCAGACGTTCCGCTGTTTCGATTGTGACGAGAGGTGTTACCCACTCACGGGCATGCTCTTGGGCATATCCGAGTACACCAGGCTTTGACCCATCACGGTGTTTACCAATCCGGATTGCCTTAACCGTAAAAGGATCACGCGAAACATTTGCCGGTGCGTTTAAACCGTCCGTTAATTTTGCGGTGACTGGGGAGACTATACCTGCACCGGTGTTGCCGCGATATGTAGCCGCGGATACGAGCTGTTTGGCATCAGAATTTAGGGCAGTGATGACTTGCTGTGCTGTACTTACCGTTTTGCCTGATGAATCAGTAGCTAAATCTACTAAAATCTTTTTCCTATCAGCCGTCACTTTAAGCGGTGCATTAATAGTTCCAGGATTCCGGAATTCAACCGATAGATCATTACCACCCTCATGGCCCCATGCTTTTGATGTCACTACAACAGCTGTATTTGTAGTATTGCCCAATTGAGCCTGGGCAAGGCGTCTGTACCCATTTGTTTTGTTCGGCATGTCGATAATTTCAACTAGATCAGGGAACTCTTTCGCAAGTTCTTTCGCCCGTTCATATAATTCGCCTGGAGCCATATAGTGATCGACGAAGTCCTTGACATAATGTTTTTTGGGATTTCCAGGCTTGTCCGCACCGAGCCACTGTGTAACCGTTCCGGTAGCTGTTCCGCCCAAATTGCTGGTAACCTTTACCGATGAAGGAATGGCGCTGATTGGGAGCTCTAACCAGTGGTACATATATTCACCGTAATCAACAAATCTGTTAAGTGTGGCTGACTTTTCTACTCCATTCTCTGTCCATGTAGCTGTAAGTGCCGTGCTAGCAGCTGTCCCTGCACTTGTTTTGGCTTCAATATAAAGGAATGTTTCGGATTGATTTGTATAATAGTTGGCGCGGAGAATTTTTACTGTATCCTCGCTGGCAGCTAGACTTGCTTCGATTTTTGTAGCAGCTTGCCGCTCAGTTGTTCTTGCATTCCATTGATTTTCGGTAATCAAGGTATCTTTCACTTTTATGCCGAAAGTCTTTAACATAGCAATCTCTGATGGTGTAACAACTGCATCTACTTCAAGAATTCCATTATGTTCTTGAGCTCTGTGCGTAAGATCAATGCCTAGTTCAAGCAGCTTGTCCTTTGCTTTTTGATTCGGTACTTCCAGTTGAACAATTGAGACCGATTCTTCCTTAGGAATCGGCTGGTCAGGCTGTTCGACCGCTGCAACCGGAATACTTAGGCCTGGATAAAATGTAGAGAATCCCAGTCCGGTTATGGCAGTCATCACCACTAAATTCCTTTTCCATTTCTGCTTTTTCTGTTTTGTCAAAAACTGCACCCCCAAATTCTTATCAACAAATTTTAATACAAACATATTGTAATTTGAATATTCGGAAAAATATGTCGTAAAATCTGAGATAGATTACTATTCTATCTACAAAAAATTTATTGGAAAAAATTCTAACTTTATTTTAGTAGAGGAATTTTGCAGGTTTATTTACCTATTTAAAAAGTACTGTGCCACTCGAAAAATCTAGTAATTTTAGGAGCACAAAATTACTAGATTTTATTCCATTATAATTTCCATAAACTTTACATTGATAATCGACTGTTTTTATTGTTTAATATTGCTGCTTTTTGTTTAATTTTGTAAAAGGAAAGTTGTAATATATTTCATGGGAATTGCGGCTCTATTGTTAAAAACCATTAAATGCCTATCAACCTTTGTGCCAGTCCAACATTTAATAAAGAAACAGGAATTATTATGAATAGGAATGATGGGGAATGGCAAAAAGGAACCGAGGAAAAACAATCAGCTACTTGCCTTCAAATGGCAGAGGGACATGCCCACTGTGTGAAAGAACAGGAGTAAAGCTTCTCTACCCGCACAAAACTGAAACAAACCAAACCATCAAAGTCTGCAAAAACTGCCGCCATAAATAAAAACCTCATAGTATAAAAAATCACATTCAGATGACTGTCCACACTAGGTGGACAGTGTCCTTTTATGGTGCCTGTCACCATTGATACCACTATCACCATGACAAACAAATAAACAAATAAACAACAAAAGGATTGGGCGATGAAGTATGCCCAATCCTTTCTGTGTGCTTTAACTGAATCTGATTATGACTTTTTTCTTGAAACTCTGACAACATTGAGGAGGTGAATTCCATAATCAAAATAGGAATTCCCGCTGGTAGTAAAGCAAATAAATAAGGTAAGAAAAATGCCTCTCCACCGTTTTCATAGGCAACGGCGGGAAACCTCCTGTATGGCGCCATTTCGATTATGGAGGACTTCTCCCATATATTATCGAATAAATAGTATTGTAGAGCATTTGTTTTGAAGTAACTCTATGAGTATCATATCAAACAAAAGTTGAGAGGGGTGGGAATGTTGGCAAAGCGAATTGTAAAGCAGAATGAGTTAAATTTCTTAAAGCGGGAACTTCGTTTTTTAGAAGAAACAGAGGTTCTTCCAGGAGGAAAGGCGAAAGAGATTGAGAAGCTGTACGAGGTCCAGAGGTTATCTTTTACAAAAACACTTTTGTATGTCGGCTCCATTTTGATTGGCGCGGGGGTACTCAGTTTTATTGCTAGCAATTGGGATGAAATCGGAAAAACAGTCAAATTCATTCTTATCATCGGACTGTTCATCGCTTGTAACCTAGCCGGATTTAAAATGGAAAAGAATTATCCGAAGACATCAAAGGGTCTTTATTATCTAGGTGCCATAGTGTTCGGGGCAGGGATTTTCCTTGTCGAGCAAATGTTCCATCTGGGACAAAGTTTTCAAGCAGCCTTTTTATGGTGGTCGCTCGGTATATTACCGTTAGCGTGGGTATTACGAGATAAATGGATACTCTTAGCTGCATCCCTATTTGCCCTTATTTATCTGGCAGATGAACAATACCTCCAAGGATTAAGTATCCCATTTTGGATATTGCTATGGATTGCGGCCATTTATATTCTTAATGAAAAAATTCGTTATTCAAAAGCGATCGGTTTTGTTACAGGCCTGCTGGCCCTTGCCTTTATCGGGACTGTGATTAGCTTTTTCATCAATCAGTATGAGAATTATGATGACCCTTATGTGTACGGTTTAGTCTATTTAGTATTAGGTATTGCCCTAGTTTTTTCAAAGGGGAAAATTAGAGACATCTACGTTGTATTGGGATACCTCGTTCATGGCTCGGCTGCCCTTCTGTTATCCTTCGAGGAGAATTGGCCAATTGATTGGATGTATATTCCTTTCTCGTTCCTGTACTTGCTCTTTGTTTTGTACTTAATCAAAAGAGGGAGTCTGCTCAGTATCATCATCCTCTGCGTAATGATCTTCCGTTTTTACTTGGATATATCTTTTGATTTCCTGCCAAAATCTTTTGTGTTTATTATTGGAGGATTCCTACTGCTTGGTTTTGGTTTTTATTTTGAAAAACAAAGAAAAAAAGGGGTGGGAGTACATGAATAAACGAGCGAGACAGTTAATATTGGGCTGTTTGGTGCCGGTTCTGATTCTTCTCGGCATGTGCTTTAAACCTGTTTATACGCTTTTAACGGGGGAAGTAATCAAACTCCAAACAAAGCCGGTCGACCCGACCGATTTATTTCGAGGGGATTATGTAGCCCTCCGATATGAGGCAGAAGATGTTCCGATCCAATTCGTGGAAGAGGCAGTAGTGAGTAAGCTGGGAAATAGTTGGGGTGAGATTGAGGTGTATGTTCTATTTGAGGAAAAAAACGGAGTCCACATCCCGTTGAAGGTCACCCTTCGGAAACCAGCTAAGGGTATTTTTCTAAAAGGAACATTAATCCTCTACGATAAGACCAACAGCGGAAAAGAATTTGTCCTCATCAAATACGGTTTAGAAAAATACTATGTCAAAGACAACACCGGAACAGAATGGGAAAAAGCCTCAGAAAAAGGCAAAATAGTAGCCAAAATAAAAGTAAACAACGGCTACGGCATCATAACCGGAATCGAAAGGGAAAAATAGGAATTTGGTGTCAGGCACCATTCGTGGACAGTGTCCTCCTCCGGAGGACACTCGTTTTTTGGGTTTTAGGCACCTGTCTCATAGGGTTTTCGTGGTTAATATTTGAATGAAAAGACCTACTGTGGTTTACTCTTAAATTTTCGTGTTCTATTGTTAACTAAAGATATTTTAGGTTGACAATAACCTATCCCAACATTTATTTTAGACTTATACGAATTAATTAATTTTAGGGTGGGAGAACGATGATGAAGCTAAGAGCACTTGATTTAACACTTGCCGGAATGTTCGTGGCATTGATGGCTATTGGTGCGAACATTGCTACGATTGCTCCGTTTTTGCATGTTGGCGGAGTTCCGATTACCTTGCAAACCTTTTTTGCTATTTTAGCAGGAGCCATTTTGGGCAGTCGGTTAGGATCGATTGCAATGACAGTTTATATGTTAGTGGGGTTTGTGGGTGTTCCTGTTTTTGCTGGTTTTATCGGAGGGCCCTCCATCATCTTCCGGCCTACCTTCGGCTTTGTCATTTCCTATATTTTCACTGCTTTTATCATTGGGAAAATTGTCGAGAAGAAAAAAAGTATGGCTGCCTTTATCATTGCATCCTTAATCGGAATGGCCGTAAACTACCTATTTGGGACAAACTGGATGTACTATGCCTATAAGTTCTGGGCAGCAGCACCGGAAGGATTTACATACAAAATGGCATGGCTATGGATGGTTGCACCGCTGCCAAAGGATATAATCCTAGCCGTCTTCGCAGGAATCATGGCCCATCGCCTCGAAAAAACAGTTCTCTCAAAAGGACATTTCAAACATTTAAAACGTGCTTCATAACTTAATGGTGACAGGCACCATAAAAAGACACTGTCCATGTGCGGTGGACACGGCACGACACGTCGTTTGGTCCTGACAACCAATATAAAAAAGCGTCAGGTAGGATAACGGGTTCAGTTATCTATCGCAAACATTAAAAATGTATAGGAAAATGACTATCAAAATGTGCTAATTTGATAGTCATTTTTTTGCTTATAGTGATACAAAGCCTTTTACCGAGTATAAAGGAAATATGGCTGTTGGGTATTTATGTTAAAATTAATTTAAAAATTATGAAGAATCGTATTTAAACTAACGGTTAGTTTAGGTAAGGAAAAATTCATAATAATTTCATTTTTTTGCATAAGTTTTGGCTGCTGATAAATGGTAAAATGAGGAATAATGGGTAAGGAAAATTTATTTTGAAGGTTAGGGTTGAATCTTATCGGGAGGAAATTATATGTTAGGTCATTTAGGATTTTCATATGTGGGTCTGATATATTTATTGATGTTATGGATTCCAAACACCATTTGGAGTAAGAATAAGCCAATTGACTATAACTCTTCCCAAGAAAACAAAATATTATTATTGTTTGAGCGTGTTGGACAAGTATGCTGTACTTGCAGCATACTGATCTTTAGCGATTTTAACATTGTGCCATTTTCAGCATGGAGCTGGTGGCTAATAACATCATTTTTTTTGATGATTCTATATGAGATTAGTTGGATTAGATATTTTATTAACGAGCATACGGAAGAAAATTTTTATCGAAGTTTTTGTGGAATTCCCGTACCTGGTGCAAGTCTGCCTGTCTTGGCTTTTTTGCTATTGGGTATTTATGGTAAAGTTATTTGGCTGATTGCATCTGCTATCATAATTGGCATTGGGCATATTGGCATACACCTTCAGCATTTAAAAGCAATAAAACAAGTTATATAATTTCCCGAACCTTCTTGTTGAATCGATCGGAAATGTAGTTAATTTACAATTCTTTTTCCCTCAATAGAATAATATCTTTAGGCCAACTAACCATACCTCCGAATGAGCGCAGTATCCCAATGATCCGAGTTCTCCCGACAAATACGTATGCGCCCTTCAACGCCCGGATTAGCAAACCGAATAAGGAGCATTATTAAAGGGTGTCAGGCACAACTTGTGAACAGTTGTCCCATTATTTTGAGGGTCAAAGCGTCTTGTATCTAAGAATCCCAAAGGATCTAGAACTGATCGACAAAACCGATATAAGATTGAATTTTATTGAGTAATGATGTCTGCTGTAAAGGATGTAGAAGTTTCCTACAGAGGACAAGGAGAGGACGGAAAAATATATCCGTCCTTTTTTGTGTTTTTTTAGTAATAATTTTAGTAAAATATTTGCACTGTTTTACTAATCGGAGTAAAATGAGATTATAAACAGTTTTTAGAATAGATTGTTAGATGCCTAGATGGGTGGAGGATAAGATAATGAACATGTCTACATTACAAACAGCATTCCAAGACTTATTTCACGCTTTACCTGAAAAAGCCTTTTTTGCTCCAGGCCGGATTAATTTAATCGGTGAACATACGGATTATAATGGCGGTCATGTGTTTCCGTGTGCGATTACATATGGGACATATGCGGTTGCAAGGAAGCGCGAGGATCAGCTAGTGCGCTTGTACTCTATAAACTTCCCTGATAAAGGGATTATTGAATTTAATTTAAATCAGCTAGATTACGAGAAACAACACAATTGGGCTAACTATCCAAAAGGGATGATTCATTACATTATTGATGCAGGCAATGAAGTTCCAACTGGATTTGAGTGCGTTATCCAAGGGAATATTCCAAACGGGGCAGGCCTTTCTTCCTCTGCTTCGATTGAATTGTTGACTGGAGTTCTTTTGAATGGATTGTTTGAATTAGCGATTCCCCGAATTGATCTCATTAAACTTGGTAAAAAGGTTGAGAATGAATTTATCGGTGTTAACAGCGGCATCATGGACCAGTTTGCAATTGGAATGGGGAAGAAAGATGCAGGGATCTTACTAGACTGCCAGACTCTTAAATATGAATACGCACCAATAAAGCTGGAAAATCACAAAATTATCATTATGAATACGAACAAACGCCGAGAACTGGCAGATTCAAAATACAATGAGCGTAGAAGTGAATGTGAGGAGGCACTGTCGCAGCTTCAGCAGAAACTTCCAATCGAAGCGCTCGGTCAGCTTTCTGAAGTAGAGTTTGATGAAAATCAACACATAATTACCAGTGAAACCGTTCGCAAGCGGGCGAAGCATGCGGTCTATGAAAATGTAAGAACCATGAAGGCGTTAGGGGAACTCAAAGCTGGAAATTTAGAGGCGTTCGGCCAATTGATGAATCAATCGCATATTTCCCTGCGAGATGATTATGAAGTGACCGGGATGGAGCTTGATCGTTTAGTAGAGGCAGCTTGGAGGCAGCCGGGAGTGATTGGTGCCCGAATGACTGGAGCAGGTTTTGGGGGCTGTGCCATCGCGATTGTTGAAAATGAAGCCGTTGAAAATTTTATTGCCGATGTGGGTACTGCTTATCTTGACGAGATTGGGTACGAAGCTGATTTTTACGTTGCCAGCATTGGGGACGGGGCAAAGGAAATTGAATTATAGTCGTTTGGGGATGGTGAAAAAAATGGTGATTGATAATTTAGTTCAACAATTAATCGATCAAGCTCTAGCTGCACAATTAATAGAGCGGGAAGATGAGGTATATGTACGTAATCAAGTTCTGGCGCTGCTACAGTTAGCGGCGTTTAAGGAAAACGATGCGTCCGAAAACACGACACTAGATATCCCTGATTTGCTTGAACAGATCGTTGATTATGCTTGTGAGCAGGGAATTATTGAAGACCTATTTGATGAGAAAGAAATGTTTTCGAGCAAAATCATCAATTGTTTTATTGCCAGACCTTCAAGTGTAAATCAGTCTTTTTATGAAAAATATAGACAGGACCCAGAAACAGCTACCAACTATTTTTATAATTTAAGTAAAAATAGTAACTACATCCAGATGAAGCGAATCCGTCAAAATATCGAGTACAAGACTGCTACGGAATACGGTGATTTAGACATTACGATTAATTTATCGAAGCCGGAAAAAGATCCGAAGAGTATCGAACTTGAGCGTGCAGCCCAAAAAACAGACTATCCGAAATGTCTGCTATGTGTTGAAAATGAGGGGTATGCGGGAAGAATCGGCCATCCGGCTCGCTCGAATCACCGAATGATTCGGGTGAATTTGTTAGAGGAGAAGTGGTATTTACAATATTCTCCCTATGTGTATTATAACGAGCATTGTATTGTGTTATCGGAAACACATACGGATATGAAAATCAGCACTAAGACATTCGAAAGGCTCTTATCTTTCGTGGAGCAATTCCCGCATTATTTTCTTGGATCCAATGCCGACATCCCAATCGTGGGCGGATCGATTTTATCACATGAGCATTACCAAGGTGGAAATTACCAATTTGCGATGGCGAATGCCGAGCAAGATTGGACGTTTAAAATGGCGGGATTATCGAATGTGGAATGTTCAGTTGTCAAATGGCCGATGTCGGTGATTCGTCTGCGCTCAGAAGAAATTAGCTCACTTGTGGAAGCCGGAGCACATATTTTAGCCAAATGGAAAAATTACAGTGATGAAACAGTCGGCATTTTGGCGAACACCGGTGAAATACCGCACAACACGATTACACCAATTGCCCGTAAACATAGCGGTCTTTTCGAATTAGACTTGGTTCTTCGCAACAACAGGACCAGCGACGAGCATCCACTTGGCATCTTCCACCCACATGCTGATGTACATCATATCAAGAAGGAAAACATCGGTTTGATTGAAGTAATGGGACTTGCTGTTTTACCGGCACGCCTTAAGACGGAACTTGAAGAAGTGGAGAATTTCATTCTTGGCAGGAAAGAAGCCCTGGTTGCTGATTATCATTTAAACTGGGCTATCGAGTTACGTGAACGATATCAAGCTGTCGCGGAAGAATCTAATGTGGAATCTATTGTACGCGAAGAAGTTGGCAAGAAGTTTTTGAGAGTGTTAGAGGATGCTGGTGTATTTAAACGGAACGAAGCAGGGACGGCAGGGTTCAAGCGTTTTATTCAAACATTATCATAAAGTCGGACTTACCAAGCCCCAAAAATATGGAGTGAGAGTTAATGAAAATATTAGATCGATTAGTTGGCCGTCATGATGGTGCGTCCGTTATTGAGTATTCCCTCGTAAACGATTCAGGAATGACGGTTTCTTTTCTTAATTATGGTTGTGTCATTACGAAAATCATCGTCCCTGACCGCCATGGAAACTTTGAAAATGTTGTCCTTGGATTTGAAAAGTTTGAGGACTATCTGGAATTATCTCCGTACTTCGGTGCAGTAGTAGGCCGTGTGGCGGGAAGAATCAAAGATGCCAGGTTTGAACTGGACGGCAAAGAATACCTGCTCGCGGACAATGAGCACCCCAACCACTTGCATGGCGGAGGAAAAGGCTTCAGTTCAGTGGTTTGGGGAGCAGAACTACTAGAGGAGGAAAACGCTGTTGGCGTGAAGTTTATGTACCATAGCCCAAATGGTGATGAGGGCTACCCAGGTAATTTAGATACGAACGTTACCTATCTTTTAAACAATAAAAATGAATTGAATATTATTTATGAAGGAAAAACAGATCAAACAACAGTGGTGAATTTAACCAATCATTCCTACTTTAATCTGAGCGGCAATTTAAAAAGGGATTGTTCTGAGCATATACTAAAGCTAGATAGCGACCGCTTTTTAGAGCTGGGTCCTGATCTTATTCCTACTGGTCAAGTGTTGAATACAAGGAATACCCCATTTGATTTTCAGCATGGCCACAGGTTATTGGCAGGGATGAATTCGACACATCCGCAAAATGTGCTTGTGGGAAACGGGTATGATCATCCGCTTATTTTTACTAAAGAAGGCGAAAATCAGGTTATGTTAAGTGATGAAGAAAGCGGCCGCACGCTATTAGTAACGACCGACCAGCCGTGTGTAGTTGTTTATACATCGAATCAATTAGAGGCTCCATTTTCGATTTCGGGTGTACGGGCTAGAAACTATTTGGGTGTTTGCCTTGAAACACAAGGGTTTCCTGATGCTATTCATCATCCGGAGTTTCCGACTGTTATTTTAAAGCCGGAGGAAGTATACTATTCCACAACGACGTATCGTTTTTTTGCTAACACATTAGGAGACTGATTTATGGCTACAATTAAAGATATTGCACAATTAGCGGGTGTTTCGATTGCGACTGTATCCCGTGTGTTAAATTATGACACGACGCTTTCTGTCGGCGATGAAACAAAGAAGAGAATATTTGAGGCTGCAGAGGAGCTTTCTTATAAGAAGAAGCCAGTGCGAAAACAGGAGTCAGGAAAAATTGCCCTCTTGCAGTGGTATACCGAAAAAGAAGAACTTGAGGACTTATACTACATGTCGATCCGGCTTGGAGTAGAAAACCGCTGCCGTCACCACGGTATCCACATGGCAAAATATTTTCAAGACAACTATGATGAACTAAAGGATGATGAGATTCAAGGACTCATTGCAATCGGAAAGTTCAGCAGTAAGCAAGTGAAGGAGCTCCATTCGATTACCAAAAATATTGTCTTTGTTGACTCCTCTCCGGACGAAGAGCGGTTTGATTCGATTGTGATTGATTTTGTAAAAGCAACCGAGAAGGTGCTGCAGCATTTCGTTGAAAAGGGCCATAGTGACATTGGATATATCGGCGGAAGAGAGGGCTTTAAAGATAAAACCTCGATAATTGAAGACCAAAGGGAACTGGTCTTCAAGCGCTACTTAAAAGAAAACGGGCTATTAAACGAAGCCTTTATGTACAGCGGCACCTTTTCCGCGGATGATGGCCATTCCTTGATGAAAAAGGCGATACAGGAGCATGGAGACAACTTGCCAACCGCCTTTTTTGTCGGGAATGATTCGCTTGCAGTCGGTGCGCTTAGGGCTTTATTGGAGGAAGGCATCGCAGTTCCGGAGAGGGTTAACATTATCGGGGTAAATGATATCAGCATCTCTAAATACGTTTTCCCTTCCTTAAGCACGATTAAGGTGTATACCGAACTCATGGGTGAAACGGCCGTTGACACCCTTTTGGAACGAATCGAAGGCAGAAAAACCGCCAAAAAAATCTTCATCGCCACCAAACTCATCCTAAGAAATAGCAGTTTCTAATCTGGTATAACAGTTTCTAACCCCAACCCACCAAATTTATCCTGGTGGGTTTTTTGCTGGCGTGTGTCCACCTGATATGGACAGTGTCCTTTTACGGTGCCTGTCACCATTTACACTAATTACACTAATCACACCATTTACACTAAAATGACATTGTCGAATTTTGGGATGTTACGTATAATGTTTTTATCTAGACTGGTAGCGGTTACATGTACCGACTGGCAGCAGGTGGATTGGGGTGTTTGTTTGAGTAAATTGTCGATCACGGCCTATATATTTGGGATCTTATTTTTTCTTGTGAGCGTCTCATTCGCAATATTTTATGGCTATCAGGTGGTTACCCATCACTTGCCTATAGAGGAAAAAAAGGCGGCAGCGTATCACTATCATTTTGTTCTTGTCCCGGAGGAGCTGGATAATGAATATTGGCGCCTTGTGGAGAAAGGGGCAAAGGCGGCAGCTAAAGAGTATGGTGTCATGCTGGAATATGTAGGGCCCAAACAAGCCAATATTGAGGACCATTTAAAAACCATTGAGATGTCGGCGGCCTCTAAAGTGGATGGAATTATGACACAGGGGTTAAGTGACGAACAATTTACCCCGTTAATTAACCGCGTGGTAGAGAAGGGAATCCCGGTCATCACCGTCGATACTGATGCTTCTAATAGTAAACGAATGGCTTATATCGGAACGGACAATTATTATTCGGGTTATTTAGCCGGCAAGGCATTGATTGCCGATACAAAAGGGCAGGCAAATGTAGCCATTATTACGGGAAGTTTTTATAAGAACCATCAAATTAAGCGAGTTCAGGGCTTTCAGGATGCGGTTAAGACGGAAAAAGGAATTCATATCATTGATATACAGGAATCAGAGATTAGTAGAGTTCAAGCGGCGGAAAAGGCTTTTCAAATAGTGCAGGAACACCCTGAGGTCAATGCCTTTTATGGGACAAGTGCCCTAGATGCAATAGGAATAGCCCAAGTGGTCGAGAAATATAAAAAACAAAATCAATATTACATTATTGGATTCGATACACTGCCAGAGACACTGAAATATATTCGGAAAAGAACCATCAATGCCACCGTTGTTCAGGAGCCATATGAAATGGGCTACGAAGCAGTGAAAATGATGATTGATTTAATTAATGGGAAAAAAGTGCCTTCCGTTATCCATACAAATACTCGGATTTTGAAGGTAGAAGATTTACCACCGAGTTATCCGGACAAATTGGAGGGGGATCATTAATGTTATTTCGAATCAGATCGAAGCTGCTTCTTTATTTCATCGTCCTTGTTGTCTTGTTAACAACGGTAGGATTTATTTTTTATAATAGCAGTGAAAAACTAGTGACGGAATACGATGGTAGCTTTGAACGATTTCTTTTGCTTAATGATATCTCGCAAAGAACCAATTTGCTGACGGAAAAGCTGCATGCCTATATTTTAGATAAGGATGAGTCATACTTAAAGGACTATCGAAGGGAAAAAATCAAGCTGATTAAAGATCAGAAGAAACTTTATGAAGTGATGAATACCAATGATATTACTCTCACTAATTATAAAAATATGATTGACAGCTTTTTAGATGAAGGGGACGCGACAGTTGGCGCGTTCCAAAAAGACGATATTAATCAATATTCAAGTCATTTTAATGAAGTTTTAAAAATTAACTCCTTTCTTCAAGAAAGTACACTGGCCTTGTTAAATAATAAGTTGACAGACTATCAAAAATTCTATGATCAAATGGAACAGCAAAACCATTATTATAAACTCATGTCCATCTCTCTTTTTGCGGCTGCGTTTTTCCTCAGTACGTTGTTAGCGTTATGGATTTCCGGCGGGATTACCAAGCCAATTAGTCTTTTATCACAAGCAGCCAAGCAGATTTCAAAAGGGAACTTAGCCGGAGAGGATATCAAAATAACGACAAAAGATGAGCTGAAGCCATTAACGGAAACATTTAATCAAATGCGCACGAACCTAAGACGGCTTGTAACAGAAATCAAACAAAAGGGAGAACTAGATAAGCTGTTAAAAGAATTAGAGTTAAAAAGTCTGCAAAATCAAATCAATCCTCATTTTCTATTCAATACCTTAAATACGGTTTCAAAAATGGCCTACTTGGAAGAGGCGGAACAGACGTCAAGATTAATAGAAGCCGTTGCGGCATTGCTGCGATATAACCTGAGCGATTTAGATAAAGCATCAACCCTCAGAGATGAAGTCCGGATTGTAAAGGAGTATTTTTTTATCCAAAAAACGAGATTTGGGGAACGGATTCAATTTATTTCAGATATACAGGATGATTGTTTAGATATTGAAATTCCGAGTTTAATTTTGCAGCCACTGATTGAGAACGCCTTCATTCATGGGGTGGAAGAATATGAAGAAAATGCTGAAATCCATCTGAATATTTACCGCCGGCAGGACCGAATCCATGTAGAAGTCATCGATAATGGTGAAGGTATGGACGAAATCACGAAGAAGAGATTGCTAAATTATGCGGAAGGAACAGGAGCGGAAGAGATATTTGAACCCGAAAAGTCAAAGGGTCACTCAAACAGTATCGGGGTGAAAAATGTGATGAGAAGGCTCCAGCTTTTTTACCAAAGAAACGATATTGTTGAAATTGAATCGGAATTAAAAAAGGGGACAAATTTTAGACTGATAATACCTGTCGCGGCCAAAGGGGGAAGCGCACTTGTTGAAGATCCTAATTGTGGATGATGAGGTCCTTGAACGAAAAGCATTAACGAAAATGATTAATAGCTCATTAGAAGATGTAATGGTGATTGGAGAAGCACCTAATGGCAGGAAAGCGATCGAAATGGCTTTGGAACATTGTCCGGATATTATTTTTATGGATATAAAAATGCCGGGTATTGATGGCGTCGAAGCTGTAAAAGAAATCAAGAAACGTAATTCCCACATCCGGTTTATTATGGTCTCTGCTTTTAACACGTTTGAATACGCGAAAGAAGTTATGCAGCAGGGCGTTAAGGAGTATATTTTAAAGCCCAGCAGTAAACAGGATATTCTTGCAGCGGTAGAGCGTGTTTCCCGTGAGATTTATGAAGAATATAAGCAACGGGAAGAAAACCAAAACTTGAGAGAAAATTTAGAACGGGCTGTTTCCATTGCGCAAAAGGAATGGGTTACGTCACTGTTGATGAATCAAGTTCAAGATATGACATTTGATGAATGGGGGCAGTTGTTAGGGGTCGAAATTACTTCAGGACATATTATGCTTTTTTTCCTTCAGCCAACGGACGAATCCGAACTCTCAGCGGTTGAAAAACAGGCATGGTATAGGTGGCTTAAGGATAGCCTAAAATCAGTTGTGAAAAAGCATGAAATCATGATAGGGCCCATCACGGACACACAAGTGCCAGTTTTATTTTTGTATAAAAAGGCGGCAGAAAAATTCCATTTTCGGATGAACGCGCAATCCTTCATTGAAAATCTGATTACTCTTTTCAAAAAGGAGCGATTCTCCGGTAAATTAAGGATTGGCGTAGGTCTCCCTTACAACCATGCAAATGAGCTCAACAAATCCTATCATGAAGCTGTTTTAGCGCTTGAACAGCTGATAAAAACTCCGAATCGAAGGTATTTATTTTGCGAAAAACAGGGGTCACTCACCGACGAAATCCCATCTGTATCAGGTGTGTTTGAGCTAGAGAAAAAACTGTTAGATGCTGTCCGGCAGGGAGATGTAAATCAAGTTCTGTACATATTTGATACGTTTGTGACGAAGCTTGCGTCCAATCAAAGTGTAACAGCACCTATCGTCAAACAATCATTTGCTGAATTGTTTATTCTTATTTCCCGAATGCTCCACGATTTAGGTATACATTATGACGGAACGCCGGCAATTCATGAGTCTGAAGATATCGCAGTGATCATGGAGAAGGGAAAATCCCATCTCATGTCAGTCGTCCAGCAGGTTCAAATATGGCGGAACAATCATGCAAAGGGAATGCTGCATAAGGCAAAGGAGTATATTGAAAACCAGTATGCCGACTCGATCACACTCGAGTCTGCAGCCGAATATGTCGAACTCAGTCCCTATTATTTTAGTAAATTATTTAAAGACCGCTTCGGCATGACGTTCATTGATTACTTGACGGAAATCAGAATTAAGCATGCCAAGGCTGAAATGGAGGACCAAGGAAAAAGTTTAAAGGAAATTTGCTATTCGGTCGGCTACAAGGACCCGAACTATTTTAGCAGAGTGTTTAAAAAGCAGACAGGATTATCCCCAACAGAATTTCGCAAGTCTGCAGTTAGTCAATAGAGACCAATTCGCTCAGGGCGTTTTGGTCTTATTTTATAAGATAAGAAAGTATAAATTTCGACTTTGAGAATTGTCCAGCTTCAGCGCCTAGGGGCTCGGGGTCATAAGCCAATCAGTCAAGAAGGTTAAAGAGCAACCTTCTCGCCAGCTCGTCTAGACTCACGCCCCTGGGCAAGGCGCTTGCGCATTTCTTATTTCAAAACAAAAAAGTCTAGATAATCACAAATATGTGCTATAGTTTGGAACTATTGCAAAAATCCCCCCGATGCTAACATGTATGTAAGTGCTTACAAAGACTGAGGTAAGCGTCGTACACAGGAGCTTACCAGAGTCTTTAACAAAAAAGTAAAAGGAGAATGATCACATGGGTAAGAAGAAAAAAGGGTTAATTCTATCTTTAACAGTTGCATCTAGTATTCTATTGGCTACAGGCTGCAGCAGTTCAACTAGCGGTTCGGATTCTGGAAAAGACAAGGGAAGCGACCTTCCACGTGTTGGGGCAACCATCTACAAATTTGATGATAACTTCATGTCATATGTACGCCGTGCCATGGAAACTGCGGCAAAGGGTAAAGTTGACCTTATGCTGAATGATTCACAAAACGACCAGGCAAAACAGATTGAGCAAGTGGATACACTGATTGCAAAAGGGGCAAAGTCACTAGCTATTAACCTTGTAGACCCAAAATCTGCTCCTACGATTATCGATAAAGCGAAAGCGAAAAACATTCCTGTTATCTTCTTTAATAAAGAGCCGGATGAAGCGGTATTAAAGAGCTACGACAAAGCTTATTATGTGGGCACAACTTCCTCTGAGTCAGGTGTCATTCAAGGGGAATTAATCGCAAAAGCGTGGGAAGCTAACAAGGATAAGTGGGATAAAAACAAAGATGGCAAACTACAATACGTATTGTTAAAAGGTGAGCCAGGACACCCAGATGCTGAAGCTCGTACGAAATTTGCGATTGACACTGTAAAGGCAAAAGGCATTCAGGTAGAAGAGCTTGCATTAGATACAGCGATGTGGGATGCCACAAAAGCTACTGAAAAAATGGATGCTTGGGTTTCTAAATACAACGAAAAAATTGAATTCGTTATTGCTAATAACGATGGTATGGCATTAGGGGCCATTTCTTCGCTTGAAAAAGCAGGATACTTCTCCGGCGACAAATTCATGCCGGTTGTAGGTGTTGACGCGATCCCAGAAGCACTTGAAATGATTGAAAAAGGGAAAATGGTTGGTACAGTCTTGAATGATGCGAAAAACCAAGGTAAAGCAACCGTTGAACTTGCAGCAAATGCCGCAAAAGGTAAAGACGTAGTAGACGGAACCGAGTGGAAGCTAGACGATAAGAAAGCCGTTCGTGTTCCTTACGTTGAAGTAACAAAGGATAACATTCAGGTTGGTAAAGACGCGTATAAATAAGAAAAGCGGAAGCGCCTTGCTAAGGGGTGACAGGCATAAGACGAGCCGGCGAGAAGGTTGCTCTTTAACCTTCTTGACGGATTGGATTATGACCCCGAGCCCCTAGGCGCTGTAGCTGGACAATAAGTTCTAGTGAAAGCGCCTGTCCGGGGGCGGTCAAAGGCTTGCCCCTAGGCGCTCTTCGAACGAAGGAAAAGATTCTGCTTTTCCTTCGTTCGGGGTATTGCTTCTTTGGAAGCAGGACAACGACTGAATAGAAGAAATTTTTCAATAGATATGAGACTCATTTTCAAAGTCTCATATTTTTTAAATGGTAAGTGAGGAGGTTCGCTCATGTCTGAAGCTAGTACAACCAATTTACTAGAAATGCAAAATATAACCAAACGATTTCCTGGTGTTATCGCCCTTAATAATGTTTCACTCAAAGTGAAGGCGGGAACCGTACATGCGTTGATGGGTGAAAATGGTGCAGGTAAATCAACCCTAATGAAGTGCTTATTCGGCATTTATTCGATGGATGAAGGCAAAGTCCTGTTTGAAGGAAAAGAAGTAGCATTTGCCAATTCCAAGCAGGCACTTGAAAACGGTGTTTCCATGGTACACCAGGAATTGAATCAAGTCCGGCAGCGCAATGTTATGGATAATATTTGGCTCGGCCGTTATCCGAAAAAAGGTGTCTTCATTGATGAGAAGAAAATGTATGAGGACACAAAGGCTATTTTCAAGGGTCTCGATATCAATATTGACCCGCGTAGTAAAGTAAGCAGCCTTTCTGTTTCTGAGATGCAGATGTTGGAAATTGCAAAAGCTGTCTCGTACGGTTCAAAAATCATCGTAATGGACGAACCAACTTCATCACTAACGGAAAATGAAGTGAACCACCTGTTTACAATCATTCGAAAGCTACAAAGCGATAACGTGGCCATCATCTATATCTCGCACAAAATGGAAGAAATTTTGAAGATTTCTGATGAAGTGACGATTATGCGTGATGGTCAATATATTGCGACGAAAAGTGCGAAGGAATTAACAACAGACGAAATCATCAAACTGATGGTTGGCCGTGATTTATCACAGCGCTTTCCTGAAAAAATGAACAAGCCGGGTGATATGATTCTGAAGGTTTCTAATTTGACAGCGGAGACGCAGCCTTCATTTTTCGAAGTAAACTTTGAGCTAAGGAAAGGTGAAATTCTTGGAATCGCCGGTCTCGTTGGCTCGAAACGTACGGAGGTTTTGGAATCGATATTTGGGATGCGATCGTTGAAATCTGGCACGATTGAATTGAATGGCAACGTTGTTCACAATCATTCACCACAGCATGCCATTAAAAACGGCTTTGCTCTTGTTACCGAGGAAAGAAGATCAACCGGTATTTTTCCAGAATTAAGCATTAGCTTCAATTCGATTATTTCTAACATTGGTCACTACCGTAAAGGTCCCTTCTTATCTGACAGTAAGGTTAAGGAAGACACACAGTGGGTGATTGATTCCATGAAGGTAAAAACCCCTACGCAAAAAACCTCCATTGGCAGTCTGTCAGGCGGTAATCAACAGAAGGTGATTATCGGGCGCTGGCTCTTAACAAAGCCGAATATTTTATTGCTTGATGAACCAACACGGGGAATTGATGTTGGGGCAAAGTTTGAAATCTATCAACTTATTAACCAATTAGCAGCAGACGGAAAAGGTATTATCATGATTTCATCCGAAATGCCGGAACTTTTAGGTGTTACAGATCGAATTTTAGTCATGAGTAATGGAAGAGCAGCTGGAATCGTTGAGACTCAAGCCACATCTCAAGAAGAAATCATGCGATTAGCAGCTTTGTATTAGGAGGCGATGGAAAAATGAATACTCAAGCTTCAAAAAAGACGAATGTATCAAAATGGCTTGTTGATAATGTAATTTATGTAGTTTTAGTCCTTCTCGTTGTCGGGATTGTCATTGCTTCTCCAGACTTCTTATCGATGACCAACTTAATCAATATTTTAAGTCAATCCTCATCAAGGATCATTATCGCACTAGGGGTTGCCGGTATTTTAATTACCGCAGGGACTGACCTTTCTGCTGGACGGATGGTCGGACTTGCGGCTGTTATTTCGGCATCCATGCTGCAGGCGGGGGATTATGCCTACAAAATGTATCCAAACTTGCCGGAATTACCGCTGTTTGTACCCATTTTACTTGCGATGGCTGCAACTGGTTTAATCGCAGCATTAAATGGTGTAATCGTTTCAAAATTTCATGTGCCGCCGTTCATTGCGACATTAGGTATGATGATCGGTGTATATGGACTGACTTCCATTTACTTTGACCGTCCGCCATATGGTGCACAGCCAATCGGGGGCTTAAGTGAAAAATTTACTACCTTTGCTCAACGTGGAATTAAATTAGGAGCGTATGAATTTCCATATCTCATTCTTTATGCCATTATTGTCTCCCTCATTATTTGGGTCGTTTGGAATAAAACACAGCTTGGAAAAAATATGTATGCGATCGGCGGGAACCCTGAAGCAGCTAAGGTTTCAGGTGTAAACGTCGCAAGGAATCTGATTATTATTTACACGATTGCCGGTCTTCTATATGGCTTAACTGGGACGCTAGAAGCTGGACGTGTTGGCAGTGCAACAAATAATACTGGTAACATGTACGAATTAGATGCGATTGCAGCCTGCGTAGTCGGTGGTGTATCACTTTCAGGTGGTATTGGAACCGTCCCTGGCGTTATCACGGGGGTATTAATCTTCCAAGTAATCAACTACGGCCTGGCCTTTCTAGGCGTAAGCCCATACATCCAATTCATCGTAAAAGGCTTAATCATCATCGTCGCCGTAGCATTCGACATGCGCAAACACGCAAAGAAGAAATAACAAAAACAATGGTGCCTGACACCCTTAACTAGTTGCCGGTAGTGGCAATGGTGTCAGGCACCATTTTTAGATTTTTATGCAATAAAATAAGTGATAACTGAAAGAAGAACAGATGTGATTAACATGGCAATCAGCGGCCGGAGTGCTTTTGTGCGGAGGTCACGCAGGCTTACATTTAAGCCAAGACCAACCATCGCAGATGTTAAAATAAAGGTGGTCGCAGTTGAAACCCCATCTAAGGCCGTTTTCGAAATCGGAACAGATTTACCAAGTACATAACTTCCAAACAAACTCATCAAAATAAAACCGATAAGAAACCAAGGGAATTCAATTTTCGTATCCCCGGCACTCCCGGTGCTTTTCCTTTTTACCCAATACATTAAGATAAAGCATAATGGTACAAGCAGCAGCACCCGGCCTAATTTTGCCAGCAAGGCAATGGCTAAACCATCCGGACCCGCTGGAGCCCCGGCTAAGGCGACATGGGCAATTTCATGAAGGCTGATCCCGCTCCAGATCCCATAATCAATCGCTGATAACGGAAGAAAAGGGCGGAAGATTGTATAGGTAATCGAAAAAATCGTCCCAACCAGTGCAATAATTCCTACTCCAATAGCCGTATCTTCATCCTTTGCTTTGATGATTGGCGAAACGGCTGCAATGGCTGCTGCTCCGCAAACTCCAGTCCCGACTCCAAGGAGTAGGATGAGAGAGCTTTCAGCTTTCAGTAATTTTCCTAGCCATACGGTGAATAATATAGCAAAGGCAATGACACCGACATCACGTGCAATCAGACCCAATCCTTGATGAAGCACAATATCAATATTAAGTTTTAAACCGTATAAAATAATTGCAAAACGTAAAAAGCGTTTTGAAGAAAATTGAATTCCCGCACGGATTTTTTCGGGATAACCGAAAAATTGCCGATAAATGACTGCAATTACAATGGCACAAGCAAGTGGTCCAACACGATCAAAGCCAGGGACTTTTGATAATACGTAACCGAATGCCGCAATGACTACTGTAAAGGCAATCCCTCCTAACCATAACGCAAAGGAAGGCTTAGGTTGCGGCTTTTTTTGCTGCTGGCCGGACTGTTCATTCAAATACAAAGTTCTAGCACTTTGGCTCCCCATTTATTTCACCTCAGTTAATTTTCTATCCCCATAATACTCCTGATTCATGCATAAGGAAAATAAAGATATATAATAGGTATAATAAGTAAATTTATATAAATGGAAAATGGGGGGCGCATGATGGACCAGCATTTAGAGGTGTTTGTAAAGGTCGTGGAAAAAGAGAATTTTTCTAAAGCGGCAGAGGAACTGCATATGACACAGCCCGCGGTCAGTCAGTATATTAGGAATCTAGAAGAATCTATAGGCACGAGGCTGCTCGAGAGGAGCAATAAGTATGTGCGCCTCAATAAGGCCGGGGAGATTGTTTACCACCATGCAAAAGAAATTTTAGCACTTTATACAAAAATGCAAGCATTAGTCGACGACATGACAAATAACGCCAGCGGGCCGATTGCAATTGGCGCAAGCTACACATTTGGTGAATACATCCTGCCTCATATAATTGCCAGAATGCAGGTGAAATATCCTCTCATCAGTCCATCCATCAAGATTCAAAATACAAAGGAAATCATTGAACTTGTAAAAATGCATCAATTAGATATTGGTATCATTGAAGGTATTTTTTACGAGGATACTCTAAATTCAGAAATCGTTTCCGAAGATAGAATGGTGATCGTTGCTCCGCCTGGGCATCATTTATTGACTGAGAAACGAGAAAAAAGAATTTCAGAATTAGCGGAAGAAACCTGGGTTCTAAGGGAAGAGGGCTCCGGTACAAGGGAGGCAGCCGAGAACCTTTTTCGAATGTATGGGTTTACCCCGAAAAAAGTCATGGAATTCGGGAGCACCCAGCTGATTAAAGAATCGGTTGAGGCAGGGCTTGGGATCAGCTTATTGTCGCATTGGACGATAAAGAAGGAACTTGTCAATGGCTATATCGGAATGATTGATGTGGAGGGGCTGCCATTTAAACGGAATTTTTCAATACATACCCATACTACATATCAAACAAAAGCTTTGAAGACCTTTATTGAAACAGTAAGGGGATATTTGGCAGAATGAGAAAAGCACACACTTAAATAAGTCATAGGAATGGATTACACAAACTATCAAACAATTCGCCAGAAAGATTTTATGTTTTGTCTAGTGACAGCTAGAAGGATTATTATATAATTAAAATGACTGAATATTTTTACAAATCATATAATATGATTACCTAATGAATGGAACGGCATATGTAATAGGTCGTTGCCGTTACAGTAAATTGAATTTTCATTTCTCTGCTCCATGAGATTTTATAACACACATTGAATTGTTCTTAATCTCATTCTTAAAAGGGAGTGTTAATCCATGCAAAAACAAAAACTATTGATTAATGGGGAAAGACTGAAGCAGGAATTGGAACGATTCGCCGATTTTGGCCGGACAGAAAACAATGGAGTCACACGCTTGTCATTATCTGAAGAGGATTGCAAAGTAAGAGATTACTTTCGTTCCTGCTGTGAGGAATTAGGAATGACGGTCAAGGTCGACGATATGGGTTGTATGTATGCCACACTTGCAGGTACTGAAAATAAACCACCGATATTGATAGGGTCCCATTTGGATACAGTGAAAAAGGGAGGCCGCTTTGATGGCGTTTTAGGTGTTATTACCGGGTTGGAAGTGGTTAGAACGCTGATTGATCATCAAATTAAACCGCAAATTCCGATTACGATTGTGAATTTTACTAATGAAGAAGGTGCAAGATTCGAACCTTCGATGATGGCATCAGGTGTCCTCTCTGGTAAGTTTGATAAGTCTATTATGCTAAAAAAGGTAGATTCAGAGGGAGTTGCCTTCGAGGAAGCCTTAAAGGCGAGCGGGTACGAAGGGGAAGTCCGGAACCGCCTTAAGGAGGCGACCGCCTTTTTAGAATTACATATTGAACAAGGCCCTATCTTAGAAAAAGAAGCGCTGACAATTGGCGTTGTCGAATGCGTTGTCGGAATGGCGTGTTATGAAATTGAAGTAACAGGGGAATCGGATCACGCCGGTACCACGCCGATGAGTATGAGGAAAGATGCCCTTTTTGCGACTAATAACTTAATCAATGAAATTCGCAGCCATCTTGGCAAATTGGATGAAGAATTAGTCTTCACAATTGGAAGAGTGAACGTGTATCCGAGTATCCATACGGTTATCCCAAATAAGGTTATTTTTACCCTTGAAGCACGACACAAGGACATGGAAATCGTCCGCGCCGTTAAGGATTTCATTCAAAGCCTGCCGCATTTAGGCGTGGGCGAGGGCTGCGAGGTCAAAACGACAAAGTTATGGGATCGTGACACGGTTTGGTTTGAACCTGAAATTTGTGATACGTTGGAACAATCAGCAGAGTCACTTGGTTTTTCTCATAAAAGAATGGTCAGCGGCGCCGGCCATGACGCGCAATTCATTGCCAGCTACGTCCCGACTGCGATGTTATTTGTCCCTAGTATTAACGGCAAAAGCCATTGCGAGGAAGAGCTAACTACATGGGAAGATTGTGAAAAAGGGGTTAATGTGATCTTAGATACTGTCTTATCGTTGTTATCAAAATAAGCTGAAACTTAGATAAAATTCAACTACAGACTTTTTCGCCTGGCGGAAAAGTCTTTTTTTATTTTCGAAACCGAAGTCTGTATATTACAAAAACTATATTGTAAAACAGACAATAAAAGTGTAAAATTACACTTAAGTATACGATGGCGATACATACATTTTCTGTGAAAGGGCGGATGAAAATGAGGAAAAAACTATTGATTTTGTTTTTGAATTTCGGTGTAGTACCTCTTGTGTTATCTATCTGTGCGTTTATCCTAATGAGCGCGGGACTAGATAACATCATGATTGCTGCACTCCTGCCTCTAAGTATTGGCGGTATTTTCATCGGATTTTTCATAAGTAAGAAGCGGGCTCAGTCCGGCGAATTGCCAGGACTTTTCACTCTCTTCCTTTTACCGCTTGCCTATACAGCTGTATCATGGGCTATGTTTATGCTGATCAGCGGCGGGTTTTATGGGGCAAACTCCTGGTTTTACTATTGCCTTTTTCATCTATCATTAGCACCCATTTATTTTATCGCGATGTTTTCCGGTGAGGGAAGATTATTTCTATTGGCACCGCTAGCTTACGAGTTGGCATTTGTTGGAGGGGTTTTGATTGCAATGATCATAAGCAAGACACGGCCAATCTTTAACAAGAAGCAGTTGCTGCCGTCTTTGTTGGTGTTTTCCCTTGCAATGGGTACCGGTGGAGCGGTTCAGTGGCAGCGCAGTCAAACGGTTTTACCATCCTATGGTTTTAAGTATGGCGGCGGCTACTCTAGTACGGACTTAACGCCGTATGAAGTGATGAATCCAGATAATAAGCTGCCAAAATTGGGGGTAGCATCGACATTTACAATCAAGAACCCGAGCGAGATGCCGATTTTAGACGGAGCAGAAGCAGCCTTTCCAGTTTATTCTGCCTTTGCAAATGCAACCTATGAAAATATCGGAAAAATGATGGGTGAGGCAGGAGAAGTTGTCAGTTTTACGAATACCACTTATGCATATGAACGACTATTATCAGGGGAAGTAGATATTTACTTCGGGGCTGTGCCATCGAAAGAGCAGCTGGAAATGGCGAAAGAGGCTGGTAAAGAACTTGTCAAGACACCAATTGGAAAAGAAGCCTTTGTCTTCTTTGTCAATCCAAGTAATCAAGTCAATAGCTTAAAAGTTTCTGAGATTAAAGAGATTTACTCTGGGAAAATTAAAAATTGGTCCGAGGTTGGCGGGAAGAATAAGAGAATTATTGCTTTTCAGCGTCCGAAAAATTCCGGCAGCCAAACACTTTTGGAAAAAATTATGGGTGATACACCAATTATGAAGCCTCTGAAGGAGGATGTACCTGAGGGGATGGGCGGAATTATCGAACAGGTAGCAGATTATCGCAATTATGATAATTCAATTGGCTTTTCATTCCGTTTCTTTGCAACCGGGATGAAGGCGAATCAAGATATTAAACTGCTGGCCATTGATGCGATAGAACCAAATCCCGAAAACATCGCGAGCGGAGAGTATCCCTTCACCGCCTCCCTTTACGCAATTACAGTGAAAGACAACCCAAAACAGGCAATTCAGCCTTTCCTAGAATGGATGCAGGGAACACAAGGGCAAGAGATTGTTGAAAGAATTGGCTACATTAAAGCTGTTGAATAGGGTGTCAGGCACCAACAAAGTACATTTGTCCATCTGCGGTAGACATTGCGTTTTACGGAATGAAAAAGCGAGGAGCGTCTTTTGGCTCTTCGCTTTTTATTTTGATCAATTTCCCCCATGTGTCAGTTGTTCCAAGAAGCTGTTCAAGGCTCAATTGGTTTACAATGCAAGTTTAAGATCCTTTTTTCTGTTTTGTTTGTTGGCACAAATCTTGCATAAAAGATAGGTGTGAGGAAAATGAACTTTACTTATTTTTTCAGGAGGTGCTTTTAAGTGAAAAAAATGATTTCAATGGAGGAAGTCTCATCGCTGTTTTCAGATGGAATGACCATAATGGCAGGGGGATTTATGGGAGTAGGCACGCCACAAGCTCTTGTTAATGCCATGCTTGAAGCAGACGTAAAGGATATAACTCTGATTGCGAATGATACCGCATTCATAGAGACCGGCGTAGGGCCATTGATTGTAAACAAACGGGTGAAGAAAGTAATTGCTTCCCACATTGGGACAAACCCAGAAACAGGCAGGCAAACGATAGCAGGTGAAATGGAAGTGGAGCTTGTTCCACAAGGAACACTTGCAGAACGTGTGCGCGCTGGGGGGGCTGGTCTGGGCGGAGTACTGACCCCGACAGGTGTGGGAACTGTGGTTGAAGAAGGCAAAGAAAAGATTACGGTCGACGGACGGGAATATCTGCTTGAAAAACCGCTTCGTGCAGAAGTTGCCCTTCTTAAGGCATTTAAAGCAGATAAAGCCGGGAATTTGATTTATCATCGCTCCGCACGAAACTTTAACCCATTGATGGCTTTGGCTGCTGACATCGTTATTGTTCAAGTTGAGCAAATTGTGGAAATTGGTGAGATTGACCCAGATGAAGTCATGACTCCGGGGATCCTTGTCGATAAAATTTTTGTTCAGGGAGGATGTCAATAATGAACAGTACTCTTATTAATCCAAAGCAATTAATCGCTGCACGTGTGGCAAAGGAATTGAAAGATGGAGATGTGGTGAACCTGGGAATCGGTCTGCCGACGATGGTGCCGAACTTCCTCCCCGGGGACGTCAATGTCATCCTCCAATCAGAAAACGGCTATATCGGCCTTGGACCCTTGGACGGCGAGATTGATCCCGATTTGGTCAATGCCGGTGGGCAGCCTTCAAGTATTCTCCCGGGCGGTGCCTTTTTTGACAGTCTTTTCTCATTCGAATTAATCCGTGGTGGGCATGTGGATGTCACTGTTCTTGGAGGATTGGAAGTTGATGTAAAAGGCAATCTTGCAAACTGGATGGTCCCTGGAAAAATGGTTCCAGGCATGGGCGGGGCAATGGATTTGGTAACTGGGGCAAAGAAGGTTATTGTCGCCATGGAGCATATGGCGAAAAATGGATCGTCTAAAGTCCTTGAACAATGCCGTTTACCCCTAACTGGAAAGGGTGTTGTGGATTTGATAGTAACGGAATTAGCTGTTTTTCGAGTAACGGAGGAAGGATTGGTTCTTGAAGAACTTCAAGAGGGTGCCGATTTAGAGACCGTAAGGGAAAAAACGGAGGCTGCGTTTATCGTTAATCCAGCCTTAATATCACGCTAAACAGTGTAGTATCTGACTGATTAAGAATTTTGTTGATAAATATGGATTCGCCGATTGAATGGTAATATTCGCAGATAAATCTTCAAACCTTTCAAATAAAGGCGATTTTTCAAGATAAAAATACCATTTTTTATAGTAAAACCACCATTTAAAGCATAGGAGGACTAATTTCATGCGTGATGTTGTTATAGTGAGTGCTGTTCGTACAGCAATTGGTAGTTTCATGGGAACCTTAAGTAACACCCCTGCCACATTATCATTGATGGGCAATCTTTTGAGCTGAAGAAGGGTATTCATTTCAATTTGCCGCATGGTGTTCGGGAGTATAAGTTAGAAGGCAAGGCGGAAATTATTGTTTCGCATGAATAACAATTAGAAAAGACCCTAGGCAGCTAGGGTCTTTTTTGATGTCAGGTTCCGTTACCCATATGTTTAGAAGCAAAAGGACCGTTCCCTTGTTTCATTAATCCTGAGTTTCCTGCCTACTTCAGGGCCGCTATTTCATTTTTCAATTCCTCGATCATGATTAGAAGCTCTTCAGCATATTCTTGGGATATCTTTTTACCGGATTGCGCCTTAACTTGGTTTCCAAGAGCATTTAACCCATCCAATACCTTCTGTTTATCGGCTTGATGTTTCTGGATATGATCCGCTTTGGCAAGCAAACTTTTTAATATCCCGTGATTTTTAATCAAGCCTTGCTCATAAGCTGTTTTTATGTCCTCATCTAAGCTGTTTATTCCTGATTCGATAAATGTTTCTTTTAGTACAAGGGCTGTTATCGCTTTTGCCAGGTTTTCACTTGCTTCATTTACTTCATCCTGTGTTGCTTCCCCGTCGGCTAGAACTTCCTTCGCTTTTTCTAAAGCCCAAATGAATAAACCCCAGCTTTTAACTGTATAGTCTGACTCTATTTTCTCATTTGCCTCTGCTGCTGTCTTTTCTAAGGTTGATTTATCTATCTTTGGCTTTTCGTATTTCGGTGGTAATGCAACATCACCCTCTAGTCCCATCACTTCAAACTCATAAATACGCGCGGCCCTATCGTCCCCTTGGGTTGGTTTATCAACCATTAGGCGAACATACCGGCCTTTTGTAGCAGGGACTTGATCCTTGGTAATCCCGCTCTTATTGCCAGTAACTTTGACTAACTCTTTAAAATTTACACCATCTTCACTGATTAGGACACGGTATGCGGAAGTATTACTGCCTGATGGCTCGCCGCCTTCTTCAGCGTGCTTCATCACAATCTCACTGACTAAATTAATTCCTCCTAAATCAACCGTTAACTGGTGTGTCCCAGAACCATTACCACACCATTTTGTATTCAATTTCCCATCAACGGCATATTGAGGTCGTTCAGATGGAGCGCAAGAACTGGAAGCTACAGCGGCTTTACCAAGGGCGAGATTGGTTGTATCCTTTTTAGCAAGATTGGAAACTGTTATTAAATTTTCTTTAATCACTTCATCTTGACCAAGAGGGTTTTTCCCCACAAGCTTAACGGTATACAGCCCCTCTTGTTCATAAACAACGGTTGGATTTGGTTCTGTACTTTTCTCAACCTTCGCCCCTTCAAACGTCCATTCTATTTCTTCGGTTGTCATTGAACTCGTATTTTGAAACTTTATTTCCTCTCCCGGAGCAACGAAAGTTTTGGAAACGTCAAAGGAAACTATGGGTAATGGGTCGTATTCAAGGGCCTCCTTGATAAATGCAAGAGCCGTTTCTTCAGAGACTCTATTGCCTCCATTAAGGGCAGGCAAGCTGGCTTCAATCTTATTCTTTAATTCATTGTATTTCTCCGTCTCTGTATTTCTCTTAGCTAAAACCATTTCTAAAGCTAATTGATCGTTTTCCCCCAATAGTTTTAGTTTGTTTAAACTTGCTAAAGCTTCACTTAGGATCTCTGGCGGCAATTCTTCCTTTAACGTGTTTGCTGCTTGGACCATCTCAGCAAACTCTTTCGTTAATAGATTGATTTCCTGTGTTGTATCTTGTCTTTTGGATAGTTTTGACCAAAATTGATCCATCGTCTTTCGTACATTGACAGCATCTCCACGTCCAATACTCCAAGAACCAGTCATACGTGATGAGTGATTAGCAAAAGTTTTCATCTCAGGGGCAAGATCATTAAATAGGAGTTCAATGGAACGATTCCATGACCGATCAGAATCATAGTTTGAAGTATTCCAAGAATAATCGGCTCCTGTTGCCAAGCTGATTTTAGAAAGATCTGCATGTTCCATGGGGTTCATGGTAAAAAAATCAAGTTTTCCTTCCAGGCTATTTTCGATATTAACGATCGGACCAAGAGCGAGCTTAGATCTCAAATAATCGGAAACCGGATAATTCCACCAAACTCCAATTCGGTCCCCATATACTTCGCGCATAAATTCAACATTTTCTAACGGAAGTGCTTCTGAAACAACAGCCTGACCGGTCCACATGACCTTAACATCTTTATTAAGTGTCTCAGAAAATGCTTTCGTATAAGGACTTAAAGCACCAATGGCACCCATTGCATGTGTATCATACTCTGTTGGAACGGTGATAAGAGGCTTCACATCTGTCTTTGTTTTAATAAATTCTTCGTTAAAACGATTTAATAGGTTTGCTTGTTTAGCCCCTTGTTTATTGCCAATATCATCAAACAGGATGGCAAAGCTTCGCACGCCCATGTCATATAGCGATTCGCTTTTCGCCAGCAGTGCTTTAAAATCGTCTTCCCCGCCTTGACCATCAAAGCGAATATCGATACCTGGAGAAAGAGCAAATACAAAATCAACTTTGTTTCTCTTTGCGGTAGTAATTAATTCTTCCATACGTTTCATCTCATTTTCCGGATAGGGCACACGCCATTTTTCCCGATGATAGGGATCGTCCTTAGGGGCATAGATGTACGTATTCAGTTTATAATCTCCATAGAACTCTATTTGATCCAGACGGTCATTGTGGCTCCATGGTTTCCCATAAAAACCCTCAACAATCCCTCTGACGCTCATTGATGGTTCATCCGTAATCATTACATTATTCACTTCAATGGTGTTATCCTCTTTTTCAGCAAGCTGTAAGAGGGTTTTTACACCGTAAAAGGTGCCGTCACCATCTTTTCCTTTGACAAAGATGGTGCCGCCTTTACTCATTTCATTTTCTTCCGAGTTAACCACCAAGGTGTAACCGTCAGCTTTTAATTCTGTATCATTCGGCAGCCCGAGCTGATTTTCCAAACTCTTTAGCTCTGGGTTGAGCTTATCCTCTTCCCCTAAAGCAATCGTGGTGGATTTGCTATCAAATTCCTCATTGATTTCAATCTTATTTACTTTTAAAAATTCCGTTAAAATATGTAAGGCATCTTGATCGGCAGCTTCTTCTCCTATAATATTTACACGGTTGCTTAATTGTAGGGATCCGCTTTTAATATCTACCTTCTGAGGCATTGGAACCAGCTTACTGCTTATTTTATTTGCGGGAGAATCAGATATTGCATAAACATCAGATTGATTGCCAAGGGTTAAGCTGCATGTCATTCCCAAGGACAAAAATGAGCAGGCTATTTTCTTCCACATAGTGAAAACTCCTTTTCCTCTTTTTTTAGGTGAACACTACTATTGGTTACAAATTATTTAACAGCGCCTCCACACCTCCTAAAATAAAAACTTGGTCACATACTTCCATGCGAAATTCTACGCTGAAAATTAAAAAAGGCATGGGGTGACGAAAGGATATAAATCCTTTCAATCTACCACCATGCCTAATCGAATTAGTAACATGTGACGCATATGAAATTATGTATACGATATCATAGTGATTCTGAGCAGTCAATTGATTTTGAAAATTGCGACTATTAACCCATGCACTCTCTACAATAAATATATAGAAAATATTGTTTTTGCATAATTACCTATTTTCTAAAAATGGTATTTTGGTCCCTATGCACCCTAAACCCTATTGTCTATAATACGCGGTATAGGGTGAATATCATTCGCATGTTACTGACATGATCAGGCAGGGCGACGCTATGTTAGGGGGATTTCCTCCTGCTTGGTGTTGTCCTGCTTTTTTTTTTGTAGAGACCATGAAAGCGGTTTTATAAAACATGTGGTTCGTCCTTGATCGTTTAAAATCATAGAAGAAGAGGTGGAAAAGGTGGCAAAAAGTAAAGCGTTAAAGGCCGTTATTTCAGCTTGTTTGGTATCCGGGTTATGGGTTCCTCTGGATATTCCCAAAATAGGCAAAGCAAAGGCAAGTGAAACCTACGAAATGTCTGTATCCCCCATCCCGAAATCGTTAAAACAAACAGACAAAGGCTTTCCATTAAATCCAAAAGTAGGATTGGTTACAGAAACCGGAACCGATCCTGCGGCGATTGCTGAATTGAAGCAAGCCCTGAAGAAAGCAGGCGTAACCACCATTGTAGAGAGTGATATCAAGAACCCAAAACTCCAGGCACCTGTCATTATTTGGCTGGGGGAATTCTCCGACCCAGACGAGTTGAAAACCATTCAGCAGCATACTGGCCTAAAGGATTTGGAAATGACAAAAGAGGAGGGGTACATTGTCGCCTCTAATCACGGCACGAAGGAGAAGAAACATATTGTTATTTCCGGACATGATGGGGCAGGAACATATTATGGGACGCAAACCTTCGAGCAAATCATTGTCGAACGGAAAGGAACGGATTGGATTCCTGAAGTGGAAATTAAGGACTGGCCTACGATGCCAATCAGGGGCTCCATCGAAGGTTTCTATGGGGCGCCATGGTCACACGAGGATCGCTTGCGTCAGTTGGAATTCTACGGTGAGCATAAGATGAACAGCTATATTTATGCTCCGAAGGATGACCCTTACCACCGGGAAAAATGGAAAGATCCTTATCCCGCGGATAAGATAGCGGAGCTTGCTGAACTTGTGCAAAGAGCGGAAGAAAACCATGTCACCTTTACTTTTGCTATTTCGCCGGGGAATACGATTACTTATTCCAGTGAGTCGGACCTTGAGGCATTGATTCAAAAGGCCCAAGCGATGTGGGATATCGGTGTGAGATCGTTTGCCTTATACCTTGATGATATTGACCCGAGCCTCCATTCTCCTGAAGACAGGGCAATGTTTGGCAAAGATCCGAACCCGCCGGCAGCGGCACAGGCCTATCTATTAAATCAATTTAACGAAAAATTTATTCAAAAGCACAACGGTGCAGAGCCTTTAATTACGGTGCCGACAGACTATTATCAGGCGGGAACTACTCCTTACCGGGAACGCTTTGCTGAGCTGGTTCAGTCTGACATTATTGTTCAATGGACAGGAATTGGTGTCGTTGCTCCAACGATTACGTCAAAGGATGCCGATAAAATACATGGAATCTTTAAACACGATCTGCTGGTGTGGGATAACTACCCGGTGAATGACTTTGACCGCAATCGCTTGTTCCTTGCGCCGCTGACCGGCCGCGATTCGGATTTAACGCCTGAACATGGTGTGATTGGCTTAACGGCTAATCCAATGAATGAGGCAGAAGCTTCGAAAATCCCGCTGTTTACCGTTGCTGATTATACGTGGAACCCAAAAGCCTATGACCCGGCTGATTCACTGAAGCGGAGTCTGATGGAATTTTCTGGTGCAGCCTATGAACCTTTAAATCTCTTTGTGGAAGCCTCGTATGCTACGAGTCTTAATAACAATCGGGAGCCGGTTTCAGAAAGAGTAAAGCCGTTAATTGAGCAATTTTGGACAGCAGTGGAGGCAAAGGACTCTCAGGCTGTAACTGCGGCGGGAAAAGCCTTGATACAGGAATTCAGCAAGATGAAAGAGGCCCCTAAGCAGCTGCGGGAGCAGGTGGCTAATCCGAACTTCCTAAAGGAGACCGCCGGGTATCTAAACAAGCTGGAGCTTTATGGGCAAGCAGGTGAAGCAGCTGTTAACACGGTGCTGGCTCAACAGAGCGGGGATACAGCTAAGGTTGCTGAGCAGCGATTGGCGCTTACGCAATCGATGGCAGCAATAGACGAAATCCCGCAAAAGCTGAGCATCGGTGTAGTTCCGAACTTCTTGGAGCGGGCGCTTAATGGGAAAAATATAGCGGAAGGAAAAACCGCCACCGCCTCTTCGAGTGAAGTCAGCTGGCTGACGCCGAATTTGGCCGTAGACGGGAACAACAATACTAGATGGGCCTCCTTGTACACGGATAATCAATGGATCAGCGTTGACCTCGGGCAAGTGTATTCTATTGATAAAGTGAAATTATACTGGGAATCCGCCTATGGAAAGCAATATAAAATTCAAGTGTCAAATGACGGGAGTCAGTGGAAGGATGTTTATACAGAGCTAAATAGCAACGGAGGAACCGATGTCATTCAGTTCCCTGCCGTCGAAGCCCGATACGTTAAAATGCAGGGCATCAAACGTTCAAGCAGCTGGGGCTATTCTCTGTACGAAATCAGCGTATTTGAATCACAAAACTAAGATAAGAGACCGCGGGGCATGGTTTTTAGTAACCATCCCTGCGGGAAGCTATTTGAGGAGGATAAACAGAATGGTTTTTTTCAAACATGGAAAACAGGTGTTAGCGGCTTGTGTTACGTTGGGGCTGTGTACTCTGTCGGTGTTTCCGGATGGAGCGGGACAGGCATCTGCGGCAAGCAGTGCAACCCCTGCCTTGAATCCAACACCGCAAGAGCTAAACATATCGGGTAAAGGGTTCCCACTAACACCAAATGTCGGCATTGTGGTAGACAAGAAAACGGATGAACAGGCCATCCACGAGGTAGAGGCGGCATTGGAAGCTGCGGACGTAAAACGAATCGTACGGATCGAGGCCGGGGAGAAGGTGACTACTCCTGTAACCATCTGGATTGGCGGGCCATCGGAGAATAAGGGTTCAGCCGCGATTTTGGAGCAAATGGGAGTAAAAGGACCTGAAGCCTTAAAGGAAGAGGGATATGTACTAGTATCCAAGGGAACGGAAAAGAAACGGATTGTTCTTGCCGGGAAGGACAAGACTGGAACGTATTATGCGGCCAAAACATTCAAACAGCTGATTCAAGAGCGGGAAGGAAGAGATTGGATTCCGGAGGCAGAAATTCATGACTGGCCGGAAATGCCGATTCGCGGCTCGATCGAAGGATTCTATGGCCCGCCATGGACACATAAGGACAGAATCTCTCAGTTGGAATTCTACGGAGAGAATAAACTGAATACATATATTTATGCTCCTAAGGATGATCCCTATCATCGCGAGAACTGGCGTGATCCTTATCCAGAGGCAGAATTAGCGAAAATTACCGAGCTGATTGATAAGGCCAAAGAGAACCATGTGAAATTCACCTTCTCGCTCTCACCGGGTCAATCCATCTGCTACTCCGGGGATCAAGATTTCGCCTTGCTGAAAAAGAAGATGGAAACGATGTGGGATTTGGGTGTCCGCTCCTATGCAATTTTTCTAGATGATATTGATATGAACTTAAAGTGTCAGCAAGACCGGGAAAAATTTGCAGGAGATAAGGATCCGGTTGCCGCTGCGCATGCCTATCTGTTAAATCGTTTTACAGAAGAATTTATCAATACACATGAAGGGGCCGAGCGGTTGATCACGGTTCCGACGGATTATACCGGAAACGGGCCATCCCCTTACCGTGATCGATTTGCAGAATCACTTGACAAGGACACGGTTGTGATGTGGACAGGCCAAAAGGTTGTCTCAGAGCAGGTTACTGCTGAAGAAGCGGATGAGGTTCACAGAGTATTTAAACACGATATGTTATTATGGGACAATTACCCGGTAAACGACTTTGACCGGAATAGCTTGTTTCTAGGTCCCATTGTAGGACGTGATGCTGATTTATCCAAGCATGGAGTGAGTGGGTTAACGGCAAATCCAATGAACGAAGCCGAAGCTTCCAAAATACCTTTGTACACGATTGCCGATTATACATGGAACCCGGCGGCCTATGACCCAATGGATTCATGGCAGCGGAGTATTCAAGCCCTTGGTGGACAAGCCGCCGAAACGCTAAAAACCGTTGCGGAGAATATGTATTCTTCACCGATTAATACCGCAGAATCCCTTACCTTAACGCCCTTGATTGATGCGTTCTGGAAGGCCTATGTGGCTGGTGATGCGGATCAAGCAGCAGACCAGTTAATCACTGAATTCAAAAAGTTCCAACAGGCTCCGGTTAAACTTCAGCAGGAAATGGAAAATAAAAAGTTCCTTCAGGAAATAGAGCCTTATTTAGAAAAATTAAGTATCTATGGTAAGGCGGGGGAAACAGCTGTTCAATATGTAATGGCACAGAAAAAGGGCCAAACCGACCAGGCTGCTACCTATCGAAAACGCTTAATTGCCTTGTTTAATCAATCCGAACAGATTCCGCAAAAGGTCGGCCAAGGTGTCATCAAACCATTCTTAATTAAGAGTGCCTTGGTGGTACCACCATTGGAACTTACGTTGCAGCCAGTTATTGATCAATTTTGGCAAACGTATGATGGCGAGGGTGGCAGCCAAGAAGCCGAGCAGTTAATCGCTGAATTTAATAGACTGCAGCAAATTCCAGAAACTATTCGCAAAGACATTGATAATGAAGCATTTTTAACCGCCATTGATCCTTACCTGCGGAACCTTACTGTCTATGGTGAAGCTGGAGAGGTTGCTGTCCAGTATCTGATGGCACAGAAAGCTGGTCAGTCTGATGAGGCCAATTCTTATAAAGATCGTTTAAAAACAGCCATGATGCAGGCGTATCAGCTTCCGCAGGAAATTGGCAAAGAGGTTATTAAGCCGTTCTTAATCAAAAGCATGTGGAAAGACCTTGATGTGGTCGACTATCGAATGTTAGATGGGGTGAATAAATCTCGTGGAGCCGGTCAGCTGATTCAGTACACGCCGGCATATGGAGAGACAACCCGAACAAACCCATGGGGATATGAAATCACGGTAGCCGATGGGAAAGTTGTGAAAAGAGGGGGGAATAATTCTACCATCCCGAAAAACGGATATGTTCTAAGCATTCATGCGAATGACTGGCTGCGAGACAATACCACAATCGGCACTACCATTCAAATCGAAAACGGCGTCGTTCTGGTTATATCCCCGGAAAAGACAAACTAGCAACCATTGAACTTATGTGAAAACAGGGTCTGTAAGGAATATTAGGGACTATTTAATAAGAGCGTTCGTTAATTCTAATTAGAAGGTAAAGCTGAGTTTATTGTTTTTCATGAATAACAAGCCAAAAAGGCCCTAGGGAACTAGGGTCTTAAGCAGGTTTATGGTGCTCTGCACATTTATTATTGAAGGGTTAGCCCTTTATTATTTTTATAAGGTATATACAAGTTTCGGTCCAAGAACACTTTGTGCCATTTTCATCCATATAGACGGATGAATTTCCACGTGCCGGGGTGACGGCCGAAAAGCTTGCAAAACTAAAACCTGCATTTAAAAAGGAAGGAACGGTTACCGCGGGAAATGCTTCTGGTATCAATGATGGAGCGCCCGTATTCGTCCTAATGAGCAGGGAAAGAGCAATCGAACTAGGCATCAAACCGATGGCTGTTATTCGTGGCAATGGCACTATAAATTGGGTGTCATCGCTCCAATTTGATTACGAAATTGATTCCGGGAAAACGGAAAATTCCGATAATACGGAATCAATTTCAGACAATTTCCGGATTATCGGAAAAAGTAACGTACTTGTTTAGTAGTTAAATATAATTGAAAACGTAGAAATAAGTTTATTGCTCGTATGATAATAAAGAATATTTATATTTTTTAGAAAATTATTATTTTTGGCATAAAACTTGCATTAATTTATCAATGCAAGTTTCCTTTTGTAAACGCTTACCAGCCAGGAGGTTATTCAAAGAACTTGCAAAAAATTAAAAGGGGGATTTAAATGCAATTATTTATCATTCTGTTGTCGCTTGGGCTGTTAATGTTTGTCGCCTACCGAGGCTTTTCGGTTATCCTATTTGCTCCACTCTGTGCACTTTTAGCGGTTGTACTTATTGACCCAAGCCATGTTTTACCGTTCTTCTCAGGTGTGTTCATGGAAAAAATGGTCGGGTTTATTAAATCTTATTTCCCAGTCTTCTTACTAGGAGCCATTTTTGGGAAGGTAGTCGAAATGTCAGGGATTGCCGAATCGATTGCGAAGACGATTGTTCGTTTGCTCGGTGCGAAACGGGCGATGTTGACCATTGTATTATTGGGTGCCATTTTAACATACAGTGGTGTAAGTTTATTCGTAGCTGTTTTTGCGATTTATCCATTTGCTGCACAAATGTTTAGAGAAGCAAATATTCCGAAACGGCTTATTCCAGGTACTATCGCACTTGGTGCCTTCACATTCACAATGGATGCATTGCCAGGAACGCCGCAAATTCAAAACGTTATCCCAATTGCATTCTTTAAAACTGATATTTATGCAGCACCAACACTAGGAATTATCGGCGCAATTTTTGTCTTAGGGCTTGGGCTGCTATACCTAGAGACGAGAAGGAAAAAGGCAGCAAAAGCTGGGGAGGGTTATTATGGATTCGGTACAGAAACCGCCGCTGCATTGGAAATAGTCAAAGAGGACGAAAAAGAAGGATCTGTTCCCGATTTAACTTCAAGTCAATCTGTTTTAAAACAAATAATGGCATTTGTCCCGCTTGTGCTTGTCGGGGTAACAAATAAACTCTTCATTACTTACATACCAAAATGGTATCCGAATGGATTTGACTTTTCTGCGATTGGTCTTAAAGCGTATACAGTAGATGTACCAGCGGTTGCGGCTATCTGGGCGATTGAGATGGCGCTAGTCGTTGGGATTATCACGACACTTGCCTATGACTGGAAACGTGTGACGGTGAATTTTAAAGAAGGACTAAACTTAAGTATCGCCGGTGCATTGCTTGCTACCATGAATACTGGTGCGGAATACGGTTTTGGCGGTATTATTTCTTCGCTTCCCGGGTTTGCAAAAATCAGTGATGGCATCTCTAACACCTTTACGAATCCGCTAGTTAATGGAGCAGTCACTACTAGTTCCCTTGCTGGAATTACTGGGTCTGCTTCTGGGGGAATGGGGATTGCGTTAGGGGCGATGGCTGATAAATACAACCAGGCGATTGCGGCAGCTAATATTCCGCCAGAGGTGATGCACCGTGTGGTCGCCATGGCATCAGGCGGGATGGATACGCTTCCGCACAACGGTGCTGTTATTACCTTACTGGCCGTTACCGGATTAACACACAAACAATCATACCGCGACATTTTCGCGGTTACCATCATTAAAACAGTAGCCGTATTCTTTGTCATTGCTCTTTATTCTATCTTTGGAATTATTTAAAAACCCGTTAGTCAATAAAGGAGGATCATGTATGAACAAGTCATTAGAAGGAAAAACAGCATTTATTACAGGATCTGCAAGTGGAATTGGATTGGAAATCGCAAAGACATTTGCACAGGAAGGTGCGAAAGTGGTTATTTCAGATTTAAATGCTGAAAAAAGCGAACAAGTAGCAGCGGAATTAAATATACAGGGGTTTGAAGCGCTGTCGGCTCCATGTGATGTGACGAATGAGGAGGCATACAAAAAAAGTCTTCATGCAGCTTATAAAACGTTCGGCAGCCTTGATATTTTAGTCAATAATGCAGGAATGCAATATATTTCACCGATAGAGGAATTTCCTACGGAAAAATTTGAATTACTAGTAAAAATCATGCTAACTGCACCGTTTATCGGAATAAAGAACGTATTCCCCATTATGAAAGAACAGGGATTTGGAAGGGTTATAAATATGGCTTCCATTAATGGGGTCATCGGCTTTGTGGGAAAAGCAGCCTACAATAGTGCAAAGCATGGTGTCATTGGGTTGACGAAGGTTGCAGCATTAGAGGGAGCTGCTCACGGAATCACGGTAAATGCTTTATGCCCTGGTTACGTTGATACGCCACTCGTCAGAAACCAACTGGGAGATTTGGCAAAAACAAGAAATGTAAGCTTGGATCGTGTGATTGAAGAAGTACTCTTCCCGCTTGTGCCACAAAGAAGGCTATTATCCGTAACAGAAATTGCTGACTATGCTGTCTTTTTAGCAAGTGATAAAGGCAGAGGCGTCACGGGTCAAGCAGTTATTTTAGATGGCGGCTACACTGCCCAATAATCGCAATTCTAGAATCCTATTCATTTCCTAGAATAGGATTCTTTTATTCTGGAAAAAACTATTCGGCAAATTTTGTTATAATTAACTTAATAAATTTGGCAAGGGTGTGAAAAGATGAACCTAGGAATGGAAGCGATTCCATGTAATTGGCATGAGCAAATCATCAAACTACTGGCTGAACGAATCGTTGTGGTCGATCGTGAAGGTATTATTCTATATATAAATGAAGCTTATTGTGAATTTTTGGGAACGACCGTCAAGGAGGCCATCAACCGCCCCGTACAAGATGTTATTGAAAATACTCGTATGCACATTGTCGTCAAAACAGGCCAAAAGGAGCTGGCAGCTGTTCATCCAATAAACGGAAGTGAAATGGTTGCCAATCGTTTTCCTCTTATAGTAGATGGCGAAATAGTAGGAGCCTTAGGGACGGTCATGTTTCGCAGCCCTGAGGAATGGCGGATGTATAAAACTAAGATTCAGAATCTAGCAGAAGAACTAAAATATTATAAAACAAAAGTGGAAAAAGAGTTGAAGAGTAAATATTCCTTCCATGATTTAATTGGAAACAGCACGACATTTCTTGCAGCCAAAAAACTAGCTGAACGTATTTCTGCCAGCAATTCCTCCGTTTTATTGATAGGCGAATCAGGCACTGGCAAGGAATTGTTTGCCCATGCTATTCACAACAACAGCATGAGGGCGACCCTGCCATTTGTTGCGATCAACTGTGCATCGATTCCAGAGCATTTGCTAGAATCAGAATTATTCGGTTACGATGATGGGGCTTTTACAGGTGCAAAAAAGGGAGGGAAAAAGGGTCAGTTTGAAGTCGCTAATAATGGGACGCTTTTTCTAGACGAAATCGGAGATATGCCGCTGTCGATGCAAAGTAAACTTTTGAGAGTTTTACAGGAAAAAGAAGTACAGCGGGTCGGTGGACAAAAGTCTATTCCCGTCGATGTCCGCATCATTGCAGCGACACATCGTGATTTAGAAAAGATGGTAGAGGAAGGCAAGTTTCGTCAGGATTTATATTACCGATTAAATGTCATCAAAATTGAGATTCCGCCACTTAGAAAGCGAAAAACAGATATTCCGTTAATTTCCATGAGTCTATTGAAAAAATTAGGGGATAAATTTTACCGAAAGGGAATTGAGTTAACCTCGGAGGTGCAACAAAGACTAATGGAACATTTATGGCCGGGAAACATTCGGGAGCTTGAGAATGTGCTGGAGCGGGCCATTAATGTATTAGACGGTAAAACGATTGAAGTGTCCCACCTGCCGCTATATTTACGAGACCAAGTATTGGAGAGTAACTCCATAAACGAAATAAAACCAATGGAGAATGTACCTTCGGAAAATAATCCAATACAGATTTCTTCCTTAAAGGATACTCTTGCCCAAGTAGAAAAAGATGCGATTCTTAATGCACTTGTCGTAACAAACGGAAATAAACAGGAGGCAGCCAAGCTGCTTGAAATAAGTAAAACTAGTTTTTATGAGAAATGCAAGCTTTATTACATTTAAAGCAGGTTTTCCTAAAACTATTAAAGAACGCGATAGAGGCAATGCCAAATGGCGGGGACATTCATGTTAACCTTCGAAAAGGGTTGGTTGACGAGTGTATTATTTCTATTCAAGATCAAGGCTGTGGAATTCCAGAGGAATTGCTCCCTCGTTTAGGAGAGCCTTTTTATAGTTTAAAAGAAAAGGGAACAGGACTCGGCATCATGATCTGCCATAAAATAATTAAACAACACCATGGCAGCATCACTTATAAAAGCAAAATCAAAGAAGGAACCATAGTCGAAATTAAACTACCACTGGCAAGCTGAAAATAGTCGTAAGGGTGTCAGGCACCACTCAGTGGTGCCTGACACCCTTTTTTGCAGATCAGAAAGTTTTTTTTAGGATTTGTTTTTGAGTTTGGTGGTGATCCGCATTCCGTATTCGATTACTTTTTCGATTAATAAGCGCTGTCTTTCTTCTGTTATATTGTAATTGACATAACCAATACTCAATGCGCCTATCAGTTCATTCATTTGATTGAATAGCGGAGCAGCAACGGCTGAAGTACCTGGAGTCCTCTCACCTTGACTCTCTCCGTATCCTTGCTTTCGAATCTTTCGCAATAATTGAAAGTATGCCTCTTTTTCCGCACTTGGTACCAATGAATTGACAATTAGTAATGACTCCTTCTGCGGCATATGTGCGAGCATAACTTTATTTGCCGCTCCAATATGCAAAGGGATTCGGATTCCCAACTGGTCATAGATACGGATTGGGTTATGCGAACAGTCGATTCTTTCGACGACTAACGATTCCAAGCCAATTGGTTTACTAAAATAAACACTTTCTTCTGCTTCATGCATTAATTTCTCCATTTCAGGGCGAATCAATCCTACAAAATCAAAGGTATCATACATCTGCAAGCCATATTCTAACCATGTATTCCCCATTGAATAGAGTTTCAGCTCTGGCTCCTGTTGGATTAAACCATGTGACTTCATAGATTGTAAAAGACGATGCATTGTACTAACAGGTAAGTCACATTCCTTCGATAATTCGGTAATCGAACACCATTTTTTAGTTTCATTTCCAGCAAGAACTTTGATCACTTGCATAGCTCTGTCAATTGTTTGCACTCGCTCATCCCCTGCCAATTAGTAAGACGTTTATTTTTTGTTTTCAGTAAATTCAAAATATATTGACATGATTTTCTTGCTCCTATAATATCATATTATAAGTTTTCCTGTCAGGGGAAATGGATTCCATTATGCGGAAAAGAGGAGAAGTTGATTGGTATCATCCATGTATAAAAAGCTTACCACTGTGATCGTTAAACACCCAAAAGACGCCTATCTCAACCAAGAACATTTAAGGAATGAATGGAAGAAATTCAACTATATTAATGAACCTGACTTTATGAAGGCGCAGCATGAATATGAAGAGTTTCTTTCCATTATGAGGCAACATGTAGAGAAGATTGAATTTTTACCAGCTTCAGAACAGGTCGGGCTTGATTCCCTATATGCCCACGACCCCGTCAAGTTCACGAAAAGCGGGGCGATTATTTTAAAATCGGGGAAAAAACTGCGTCAGCCGGAAGCTGGAGTATATAGGGGATTTTTACAAGAAAAGAAGATTCCTATACTTGGTGAACTAACTGGTGATGCTGTTGCTGATGGTGGAGATCTTGTTTGGTTGGATGACCGCACATTATTAGTTGGTCGTGGATATCGAACGAATGACGAAGCCATCTGCCAAATCAAGGAGATGACAAAGGAGTTTGTCGACGAATGTATCGTTGTTCAGTTGCCTCATGATCAAGGAGAAGAAGAATGTCTTCATCTTATGTCATTTATTAGTATTGTAGATGAAAACTTGGCAGTGGTTTATTCAAGACTCATGCCTGTTTTTTTAAGGCAATTGTTGATTAAGCGTGGTTTTCAACTGATCGAAGTACCAGATGATGAATACGGGCGGCTTGGCTGTAATGTTCTTGCTCTAGCGCCGCGAGTATGTGTAATGGTTTCAGGAAGCCATAACACAAAACAACAATTAATCAAAGCGGGGGCAACTGTCTATGAATATGAAGGAAATGAAATCTCTTATTTAGGAACAGGCGGACCCACTTGTCTTACATGTCCAGTTAGCCGTGCGTAATACAAAGGAGGAGAAAAACATGTTTAAAAATACCATTGTTAAAACCCCAGGAGAGAGCTACATCAATGGATTAACTACTTCTGATTTAGGTAGTCCTATTTTGGAAAAAGCATTGGAGCAGCATGAAGCGTATATTGAAGCATTAAAAATCTGTGGAGTGGAAGTGACAATCCTTCAAAGTAATAATGAATTTCCAGATTCGACGTTCGTTGAGGATACAGCCGTCCTGACACCAAATTTTGCAGTCATTTCTAATCCTGGAGCCCTTTCTCGTAATGGTGAGATTCACGAAATGGAGCCAGCAGTAAAATCATTCTATGAAAAAATTTATTATATTAAATCTCCTGGCACACTTGACGGCGGAGATATTTTACAAATAGAAGATCATTTTTATATCGGTCTATCGGCAAGAACGAACTTGGAGGGAGCGGAGCAATTAAAACAGATTTTGGAATTAGAAGACTACAAAGCGACTATTATTCAATTGGATAAATTTTTTCATCTGAAAACTGGCATTGCCTATTTAGGGGATCAAACGGTTGTGGTAGCAGGTGAGTTTATCGACCATCCAGATTTTAATACCTATTCAAAAATTATCGTACCTCCGGAAGAGGAGTACGCAGCAAATTGTATTCGAGTGAATGACTTTGTCATCCTTCCTGCAGGATACCCAATTACAAAACAAAGAATTAACGAGGCGGGCTACCAAACAATTGAACTCGATATGACGGAATTTCGGAAATTAGACGGTGGATTAAGCTGCTTGTCACTACGGTTTTAGGATCAATTATCACTGCACAATTCGAGGGGTGTGAGAAGGATGGTCGAACAAGAGGGTCAACAAAATCAGTTAAATCGTTCCATGAAACGCCGGCATTTATTTATGCTTTCGTTAGGGGGGGTTATTGGAACGGGGTTATTTTTAAACGCCGGTTATACAATCAATCAGGCAGGAGCAGGAGGGGCATTAATAGGGTATTTATTTGGCGGGATCATTTTATACCTTGTCATGGTGTGCCTGGGCGAGCTTGCAGTTCACATGCCTGTTACCGGTTCTTTTCAAACCTACGCTAGTAAATTTATCAGTCCATCGGCTGGATTTTCGTTGGGATGGATGTATTTTATTGGTTCGGCCACAACGGCGGGGGTGGAATTTACCGCTGCCGGAATTTTGATGAAACGATGGTTTCCGGACATATCTGTCTGGGTTTGGTGTGCTATTTTCATCGCCCTCTTATTTGTTCTTAACGCCTTGACGACAAGGGGATTTGCAGAAGCGGAATATTGGTTTGCCGGAATTAAAGTAGTGGCAGTTATTTTCTTTATTATTATTGGGGTAGGAACTATTTTCGGAATCATTCCACTACAAGACAGGCCAGCACCATTTTTAGAGAACTTAGCACCTACTAGTCTATTTCCTGCAGGGATCGCCATTCTGTTTGTGACGATGATGAATGTCATCTTTTCCTATCAGGGGTCGGAGCTAATTGGAATTGCGGCAGGAGAAAGTGAGGAGCCTCAGAAAAATATCCCTCGTGCCATTCGAAATGTGCTCGTTAGAATTATTGTCTTTTATCTTGCATCTATTATTATCTTATCAGCTATATTTCCTTCCAAGGAACTTGGTTTATTAGAAAGCCCATTTGTAACATTGATGGATTTGGCTGGGATTCCATTCGCACCAGATATTATGAATTTTGTTATCTTGACGGCAATTTTATCAGTAGGAAACTCGTGTATTTATGCATCAACTCGTCTGCTTTGGGCGATGGCACATGATGGTATGGCACCGAAGCCTTTTGGAAAACTGTCAAGAAGAAAGGTTCCATTTACTGCTCTCGTTTTTACAATGATTTTTTCCCTATTATCCTTGTTGACAAGCGTGATTGCAGCTGATACGGTGTTTGTTTTATTGATGTCAATCGCCGGAATTTCGGTAACTATCTCATGGATTGGCATCGCTCTCTCCCAATTCATGTTTCGGCGGAAGTATTTGCAGGGGGGAGGAAAATTAGAGGACTTGCAATACAAAGTTCCATTCTATCCTGTGATCCCGCTAGTTTGTATCGTATTCTGTGTCTCAATCCTAATATTCCTAGCTTTTGACCCAACACAATTAGTCGGCCTTTTAGTTGGCCTGGGATTCCTAATCATCTGCTACATATTCTATTACATCAAAAACAAGAAAAAAGAACAAATCAATCCCGAACCGAAAACTAACACAGAAACAAAAACACTATAGAGAGTTACTAAAGGGTGTCAGGCACCATTCGTGGACATTGTCCACTCTACAAGGACAGTTCGCATGCGAATTATTTCTGTCCGCTATTTGTTATCACATTTTGTTAGTTGAAGGAGAGTTATGGAGTAAAATGGAGGAGCTTAAGTGGGGGACACCGGGGGCACTTCGTACATTATTGTGTGAAGTGGTAAGTTGGAAAAGCATGACGTTAACAGTGGGGGAGCGGGAATTTCCCTCCAAAGTTCAAGCAAAGCTTCAAGAATTGGCTTATTTTAAGAAAAACCCAGATTATTTGGCCCTTCATGATGTTGATTTGGGTCGAAGTTTTTTAACTGCTTTATATAAGCATCCCGAAGCAATAGATACCATCGTTTTCATTAGTCATTTTGATACGGTGAATACCGAAGAATATGGTGATCTTGAGGAATTTGCTTATCAGCCGGAGAAACTGTCGAAATTACTGTTAAGCAAAATGGATGAATTACCGGAGGATGCCCAGAATGATTTGAAATCTGGTGAATATTTATTTGGCAGAGGCACGATGGATATGAAAATGGGGCTTGTCATGCACATGGGGTTAATCGAAAAGGCCTCTGTTGAACAATGGCCGATTAATCTCCTCCTCTTGACGGTGCCGGATGAAGAAGTCAATTCTGCCGGAATGCGTGCGGCAGTGACCAAGCTGTTGGAATTAAAGGAAGTGCATCAGCTTACCTATAAGCTTTTCTTAAATGGAGAGCCGGTTTTTTCACAAGAACCCGGTGACAGAAATTATTATGTGTATTCAGGTTCTATTGGCAAAATCATGCCATCTGCCCTGTTTTACGGGAAAGAGACCCATGTTGGCGAACCTCTTAGTGGCATCACCGCCCCGTATATTGCCTCTTTTTTAACGCAAAGGATGGAGTGGAATCTGAGTCTGCAAGAAACGGTGATGGGGGAAACAACACCGCTTCCGGTTACCCTTCAACAAAAGGATTTAAAGCTGGAATACTCGACTCAAACTCCATACCGTACAGCAGCCTTGTACAATGTGTTTTTAATGGAGCGAAATGCCGAAGAAATCATGAATATTTTTGAAAACGTTGCAGGTGATGCCGCTCGTGCTTGTAATCATGCGTACTGGGAGGTCTGCAAATCGCAGGCAGTTGAGCCAATCGGTGACGTCCGTGTTGTGCGTTATGAGGATTTACAAATACATGCAATTCATAAATTTGGTCGGGACTTTGTGGAGGGTGTCAAAGCCTCGATTAATCAACATACTGAATGGGATGACCGGGAAAAGTCCTTCCGAATTGCTGATACCTTGATGATTCAATGCCAGGAGCTTGCGCCGGCAATGGTCTTGCTTTTTGCACCGCCATATTACCCTGCGGTCAATTCATCCGAGGATTCCTTGGTCCAACAGTGTGTGGATTACGTGAAAAAGCATGCTCTTGATCAATTTGGCTTACCTGTTCAACAAGTACATTATTTCAATGGAATCAGCGATTTAAGCTATGTAAACTATCAGGATGCAGGCGAGGGGTGGACGACATTTAAAGCAAACACGCCCGTTTGGGGCAGCTACAGTATCCCGTTTGATGTAATGGCTGAGCTTCAGGCCCCTGTCTTAAATGTCGGTCCATTCGGAAAAGACGCCCACAAACGTACAGAGCGTCTGCATATAAAAAGCGCTTTTGAGGAAGTACCAGCCCTTGTTGAAGGGATGATAAAAGCGATTTACAGCAGCCATAGCGGCAGAGTGGTCCAGATCAATTCCTAATATGTTTCCATTATTATCAAAAGTTTAATAGTATTTTTGGTGTCAGGCACCGTCCGTGGACACTGTCCATGGACGGTGCCTGACACCATTTTTTATGCGCTTGGTATAGATCTTTTTATGTTGTCATATTTATAGAATATCAAACGTTTGATGGGTTAAAGTGGCGAAGGATTAAGAATAATAAAAATTCCGACTTGACTGATAGGTTGATATGTATTGGAATTTCCAATAAATTATCTGAGGAGGAATATGATGAATACCATTCTTATCATCGTGAATGTCGCTGTCTTACTTCTACTTATGTTTGGTTTGTTCATGATGCAGAAAAAGCATGTTTCTTTTTCAAAACGTGTGTTCACTGCATTGGGTTTAGGTATTATTTTTGGTTTTATTATTCATTTAATCTACGGAACAACGCATGAAGTAACGACAAGTTCAATTGATTGGTTTAATGTTGTAGGGTATGGTTATATAAAACTATTACAAATGGTCGTTATGCCGCTTGTATTTATCTCTATTGTCGGTGCCTTTACAAAGTTAAAATTGACTAAAAATATTGGAAAAATCAGTTTCCTAGTTATCGGTATATTACTTGGAACAACTGCTATTTCTGCGGCCATTGGCATTGGTTCTGCATTGGGATTTGGTCTTGATGGCATTCATCTCAATGAGGGAGATGCAGAAAAAGCACGGAATGCTCAGTTAGTGGAACGAGTAGCAGGTGTTGAAAACATGACGCTACCGCAGCAAATCATCGAACTAATTCCAAGTAATCCATTTCAAGATTTGACGGGTGCCCGTCCAACCTCTACGATTGCGGTTGTTATCTTCGCTGCTTTTATTGGTATTGCCTATCTGGGGGTTAGACGTAAGGATCCTGAGCGTGCAGATTTTTTTGCAAAAATAATTGACACCTTGTATGCGATTATCATGCGGGTTGTTACGATCATTCTCCGGTTAACTCCGTATGGGATTTTGGCCATTATCACAAAGGTGACAGCAACGAGTGATTATGGGGCGATTGCGAAATTAGGAAAGTTTGTCATTGCTTCCTATGTGGCGCTCATTCTGATGTTCATTGTTCACTTGCTGCTATTATCATTTGCTAAACTTAGCCCTGTGAATTACGTGAAAAAAGGTCTGCCAACATTAACCTTTGCCTTTACTTCCCGTACAAGCGCGGGAACATTGCCAATGACGATCAAAACACAAACAAAAGACTTTGGTGTATCAGAAGGTATTGCGAACTTTGCTGGATCATTCGGACTTTCTATTGGCCAAAATGGCTGTGCAGGCATTTATCCAGCGATGTTAGCGGTAATGGTCGCTCCAGCTGCCGGAATTGACCCAACAAGTATATCCTTTATTCTCACGCTTATTCTAGTAGTAGCGATTAGTTCATTCGGTGTCGCTGGTGTGGGCGGCGGCGCAACCTTTGCCGCCTTAATCGTATTATCGGTCATGAATCTTCCAGTTGCGATTGTTGGTTTATTGATATCCGTTGAGCCATTAATTGACATGGGACGTACCGCCCTAAACGTCAGCGGCGCCATGACAGCCGGAGTCCTTACAAGCAAAGCAACAGGAGAAATTGAAACGGAAGTTTACCAACAACCCAACATCGTAGAAGCCTAATAGTATCAAAAACATCCCATTTCAAAATCAAGAATCATAGAAGGTGACAGGCACCGCAAGAATGTCCACATCAAATGGACAGTGTCTTTTTGCGGTGCCTGTCACCCTTTTTAATGTTAACACTATTACAGACATAATAAACAAAAGCAGACAATCCCAGTAATCGTACCAAGGATTCCTCCGGCAAGGACATCTGAAGGATAGTGAAGTCCTAAATAAACTCTCGATAGTCCCACGCAGAGCCCTAAAGGAATGAGCACAAGTGCCAGTTGTGGCAGGTATAAAACATAAGGGGTCACGACGGAAAAAATTGCCGTTGTATGACCCGATGGGAATGAATGATCTTGTAATGGGTTAGCAGGGAACTTTGTTTTTTCTACCATCAAATAAGGTCTTTTTCGTGGAAACAGCTGTTTGATGATATGGACAGGAATATGACTGGCAGATAACGCGAGAGCGCTGGCGATTGCTGTCAATTTTGGGCTGCCTGATGATAAAAGTATGAGAAGAAAAGATGCTGCAATCGTAATGTCAGCTCCTCCAAGATGTGTGACTGTACGGAAAAAGAGATTTAATATTTTTTTATCAAAATGGCGGTTTACCCGTAACAACACCCGGCATTCGAAGCCATAAAATGCATGGATCCATCTCATCTTGTTCTGCCCCTTTAACAATTTTTCATTTAAACTTGTCATTTACTATCGGATGGTCAGGTCTTCCTACAGATAGATAAGTTATCGGAAGCTGTTTAATTTCTTGAAGCGAATAACAATTTCGCCCATCAATCACAATCGGGTTCTTCATATGGGTCAGATAAACCTCCAATGGGAGATGCTTGATTTGTTCCCAGTCTGTTGCGATGATGGCAAGGTCAGCATCCTGGATTGCCTGCCGAATTTCTTCCGTGTACACTATGGCGTCCCCTAGGATCTTTCTGGCATTTGGGATGGCAATAGGATCATAGGCACTAACATCGGCGCCTGCCTCAAGCAATTCTTTTACAATCGTTAAAGCGGCTGACTCACGGACATCATCTGTATCTGCTTTAAAGGCTAACCCGAGTAAAGCAACTTTTTTTCCATGTAACGAACCGATCTTTTGCTTTGCTTTCAAAACAGGCAGCGATTGTTGACGGTTATTAACGTTAATGACAGCTTCAAGCAATTCAAAACGTTGCTTAAAATTCCCGCCAATCTGAACAAGTGCTTTCGTATCCTTCGGAAAACAAGAGCCTCCATAGCCAACTCCTGCTTTGAGAAAATGCTGGCCAATTCGTTTATCTTGACCGATTCCAAAAGCCACTTCTTCTATATTGGCTCCGATATGTTCACAAATGTTGGCGATCTCATTGATAAAACTAATTTTTGTTGCTAAAAAGGCATTGGCAGCATATTTAATCATTTCTGCACTTCTGATGTCTGTTTTTATAATCGGAATTTTCAATGGCAGATAAAATTGTTCCATTAAAGCTGCTGTTTCAGGATGACTGGTGCCAATCACAATTCGGTCTCCATGGAAAAAATCAAGAATCGCTGCGCCCTCGCGAAGAAATTCCGGATTGGCAACCACTTCTACTTGGAGATTCGGAGGTTTTCTACTGTCAATAATTTGTTGAATGAGCTCGTTCGTACCGACTGGAACCGTGCTTTTTGTACAAACAATCACATCCTGCTCAATGTAGTTGGCGATCGTATGGGCAACCACATGTATGTATTTTAGGTCTGCTGAACCGTCATGTGTTTCAGGTGTACCGACTGCAATGAAAATGATATCAACTTCTGAATAGGCCTTATGAGGATTAGTTGTAAAATGCAGTTGCCCGTTGCGCAGATTTTTTTCTAAAAGTGGCTCTAATCCCGGCTCATAAATGGGGGAACGGCCGCATTGGAGCAAGTCAATTTTCTCTTTTTGAATATCAATGCATGTTACCTGATGTCCTAATTCTGCTAAACATGCACTAGTGACCAACCCTACATATCCTGCTCCTGCAACAGTTACCTTCATCCAATCCCTCCAATGTGGTTGTTTACTCCATTGTATTAGGAAATAATGGATTTTTTCTTAACCTAGTGTAAAAAGAATGTAAAAACTGTGTGTAGTTTAAAAAAATATTTTAAATTGCAAATACTTGAATTCGAGATAAATCCAAGGTACACTCTAAGTGGAGGAGAACGACGGGAATTTTTCCTCCGCTTTACAGTGGTATGAATGAAGCAAAAGATAAAAACCATATTAAAACTAAGAAACATAAATGCTGATTGTAAAAATAAGAGTTTGGAGGATGGAAAGGAATGGAGAAGTTTCATCAGGAACCAAATGTATATGTCGGTGAGGTTAATATTAAAGTAAAAAACCTCGACTATTCGGTGACTTTTTATCAAAATATAATGGGTTTTCAGGTATTGGAGAAAACGGATCGTAAAGCGGTTTTAACGGTGGACGGGAAAACTCCTCTATTAACGCTTGAACAGCCCGCTGATGTTATTCCGAAGGCAGGGAAAATGTCTGGTTTGTATCATTTTGCGATTTTGCTGCCATCACGGGCTGATTTATCTGTCTTTTTACGGCACTTGATTCAGACAGGATACCCACTAGGGGCTGCAGACCATTATGTGAGCGAGGCACTTTATCTTAATGATCCAGATGGTAATGGGATTGAAGTTTATCGAGATCGTCCTTCTGTGGAGTGGACGTGGAAAAATAATTTAGTGGAAATGGCAACTGAGCAGTTGGATGCGGAAGGGATTCTTTCAGAAAGTGATGCAGAATGGAAAGGTCTTCCTCAGGAGACGGTTATGGGTCATATCCATTTACACGTAGGGGATCTTAAAAAAGCAGAGGAATTTTACACAAAAGGGCTTGGATTTGACGTTGTTAGTTACTATCCGCAAGCGGCATTTTTGTCCACTGGAAGGTATCATCATCACATTGCGATCAACACATGGCAGGGAGTGGGTGCACCTATACCACCGAAAAATAGTGTTGGCTTAAACTGGTACACACTTGTCTTTCCTGATGAAGCAGCAAGAGAGTCTGTGATAAAACAACTTCAGCAAGTTGGCGCCACGGTAAAGAAAGAAACAGATTTTTATGTAACAAGTGATCCGTCAGGAAATCAAATACGATTAGTGGTTTAAAAGGCTGTTGGAAAGTCCCCAATCCCTTATAATTTTAGGGTTTGGGGACTTTTCTCTAATAAAATTAACACCACGAATGCAATTACTGATTGAACGCTACATTTCGGATGAATCACTCTTAGTAGTGCCGGTACCTGCTGGATTCTTAACACCTTTACTGACATAAGGTTTAGCACTTTTTGCTTTATTGGCACTTGCTTGCCAGCGATTCCAGCCCTTCTTGCCTGTTCCTCTGCCTGTTCCGCTTTTCCCCTTAGCTTTACTCATATAACCACTCCATTATGATTCCAAATTCTACTACAAGTCGTGGGCTAGTTTACCATACATCATAGCTTGCCGTCTCAAAAATATTTTTTGTGCACACCCATAAATATTATTTTCTTCGAAAAGGAAAAAATAATTCGGTTTCTTACACCATTATTACGTCCTGTGACTTGTTTTTGAAGGGTTTATGGAGGAAGCGCCGAATTATGAATGGGGAAGGACGGAATAAACGAACCTATGTCGATAATCAATTAATAATAAAGGTAGTGATTTTCAATGTGTTTAATCTTGTTTGCCTATCAAGTCCATAAGGAATATAAGCTTATTGTTACAGCAAATCGTGATGAATTTTATCAAAGACCAACCGCCCCTGCACATTTTTGGGAAGATCAACCCGAAATTTTAGCAGGTCGGGATTTAGAAAAAATGGGGACGTGGATGGGCATCACGACCGGCGGGCGCTTTGCCGCTTTGACCAATTATCGGAACCCGAAAGAATTAACGAGTGGTAAGCGCTCACGTGGAGAGTTGGTCGCTGATGCCCTGAAACACAATGGAAATGTAAAAGATTATATGAAACAGCTAGAAATTCATAAGGACTTTTATCCGGGGTACAATTTATTGGCCGGAGACGGGAATGAACTATATTACTATTCGAATATCGGGCAGACTCTTCAAAAACTAGAGTCAGGTCTATATGGGGTCAGCAATCATTTATTAAATAGCAGATGGCCAAAGGTGGAAAAGGGGAAGGAGGGGCTGGCCCAAATCATAAATGGTCAAAAGGAGGAGATCGTAGAAAAACTTTTATCCCTCCTGCAAAATGCCGACCCCACGCCAGATGAATCTCTTCCAAAAACAGGAGTTTCATTAGAATGGGAAAAAATGCTGTCGCCGCTGTTTATTAAGAGTGAGAATTACGGGACGAGGAGTTCAACGGTTTTGTTAATGTCTGAAAAAGAACTCCAATACGTGGAAAGAGTATACACAAAGGATACATTAAAGGACCGGAAATTTACAATTCAACTATGATAAAGTCAATTTTTAAAAAAATTCACCGGAAGATTAATCAAACAATTGATTTAATAGAGGGGTTATTTTATTGCTGAAAAAGGGAACCTATTTTTTAAGTGATATATATTATAGGTGAGAAAGGAGTGTGGTTCATTTGAAAAAAGGATGGTTAGGAATTGGAATTGTGGTCGCCGTTATTGTTATTTTCGGCCTCATGTTCATGTCAAGTTATAACGGCTTTGTCAATTTGGAAGAAAACGTGGATCAGTCTCATGCTCAAATCGAAAATCAGCTGCAAAGAAGGCTGGATTTAATTCCAAACTTAGTGAGTACCGTAAAAGGATATGCGTCACATGAAAAAGAAGTAATCGCATCCATTTCAGATGCACGTGCACGACTTGCCGGTGCCAATACGCCGCAGGAGGAAGCGACAGCAAATGCAGAATTATCGGGCGCTTTAAGCCGGTTACTCGTGGTCGTTGAAAACTATCCAAATCTGAAAGCTGATCAGCAGTTTACCCAATTAATGGATGAGCTCGCTGGGACGGAAAATCGAATCGCCGTAGCTCGGAAAGATTACAATGATCAGGTAGCTGTTTTTAACAAAAAGGTGAAGAGACTTCCTGGTTCCATTATTGCAGGAATTGCCGGATTTGATGAAAAGGAATATTTCAAAGCGGATCCTAAAGCTGGGGAAGCGCCAAAGGTTGACTTTGGGGGCAATGGGTAATGAAAGCGAAGAGGGCCTTCAGCTTTATTTTGGTGTTTTTCACTTTTTTTCTGGGTGCAGCGACTGCACTTGCTGAGGATGTCCAAATTCCAGCTCCAGTAGGAGATATTTATGTACAGGATTTTGCCTCTGTACTGACCGAAACCGAAAGAGCGAAATTAATCAATTTAGGCAGAAGCATTGAAGATCAAACAACGGCACAGGTTGCCGTGTTAATAGTCGACACGATTGGTGACCGAACAATCGAGGATTTTGCAAACGAGGCATATCGGCAATACGGAATCGGAAGCAAAAAAGAAGACAATGGCGTGTTGCTCGTTTTAGCGATGAAAGAACAGAAGGTAAGAATTGACGTAGGTTATGGGCTGGAGGGCAGGATCCCAGATGGAAAGGCTGGCCGGATTCTTGATGAATATGCTATTCCTTATCTGAAAAACCAACAGCCGAATAAAGCAGTAATTGAGTCATATAAAGCACTTGCAAACGAGGTTTTTGCCGAATATGGAATTGAAGGTGGAGAGCAGACAGCACCGAATCCTGCAGTTTCAAAGGATGAAGGGGGCGGCATCCCGTCCTGGCTCATCATTCTTATCGTGGTCGTTGCCATATTTCTTGACTTTAAGTTTTTTGGCGGTACCCTCACCTATCTCCTCCTCTCCATTATCTCCCGTGGCGGAGGCAGAGGCGGCGGCGGCGGTGGTTCGCGCGGAGGCGGAGGCGGATCATCAGGCGGAGGCGGAGCCAGCCGCGGCTGGTAAGGTTATAAAAAAAAGATGCTCTTCAAACGAAGGGCATCTTTTTTTTATTGGTGATTTTTTCAAAAAAGTCATGATGAGGCATTTTTCACTATTCTTCTTTTTCTCCTATAGGAATAAATAATAATAAATCCGAGGAGGAGTAAGAGGATTAAATAGATACTATACCTGGAAAGGTAGGTGCCAACAATAACCCAGTTCCCTCCCAGTACTCTGCCGAGGGTGATAAAAGTAAAACACCAGATGACCGCTCCTGAATAGGCAAATAAGGCAAACTTTTTATAGGAATAGCGGTTGATTCCAGCAAGATATGCTGTAATATGCCGGACCCCGGGAATAAAAAAGCCAATGATCAAGAGGAAAGGCCCAAACTTGTTAAATAATTTTCTTGTTCGGTCAATCCGTGCCTCACTTATGTGAAGTTTAGGGCCAAACTTATGTAAAAATGGTATGCCCAATTTGACACCTAAAATGAAGCTTAGCGTGATTCCGCTACACGCCCCAATAAAAGCACAAAATAGCGATGGCAGATAAGCCAATTTTCCTGCGAAAACAGTATAGCCCACATAGGTGAGCAGAACCTCATCAGGGATGGGCAGTCCAATAATGCCGCCAATCAAAGCCATAATAATTCCCAAGTAACCGAAATGTTCAATCAGGTAATTTAAATGCCCCATTATTACACGTCCTACATTCATTTCTAGAAAAAAGTTTTAAAATAAATGAAGAGATAACTTCCCAAACTTATCATCCACAAAATTTTTCATTTTATCCCGTTACAAATACACTTTTTGGTGCCTGACACCATTTTTACCATATTCGTAAATATAATAGTAAAAATATATTCTTTCTAGGAGTGAGAGTTTATGCCGATTGAGTGGAATGAGGGGGATCAAGTGTTTCATTTATATAATAGTAATATCAGTTATCTGATGCAAATTGTTCATGGAAAATACCTTGCCCATTTATATTGGGGCAGGCGGGTGCAGGTGCTCCAGCCTATATCGATCCTGACGTTTAAAGGAAGGGCCTTTTCGCCAACTCCCGAGCCTGCGGATACCCAATTTTCACTCGATACATTGCCGCAGGAGTACCCTGCGTTTGGTACCGGGGACTTCCGTGAGCCTGCTTATCAGCTTCGCACCCGCGACGGGTCAACGATTACGGAGTTTGTTTATGATTCCCATGAAATTTTGAAAGGGAAGCGTCCGCTAAAGGGATTGCCTTCTGCCTATATAGAAGACGAATCGGAGGCAGACACCTTGATCATAACCATGGTAGATTCAATGCTTGGCATTGGGGTGAATCTAAATTATACGATTTACCGTGACCTTGATGTGATAACAAGATCGGTTTCCTTCGAGCATCTGGGCAGTCATGCTATCGAGCTACATAAATGTATGAGTATGTCAGTAGATTTTCACGAGTCGGATTGGGACTGGCTCCACCTTCAAGGAACATGGGCGCGGGAACGTCATATTGAACGACAACCTCTCCATCATGGAACTCAATCAATTTCTTCTGCTAGAGGCGCAAGCAGCCATCAGCACAATCCCTTTGTAGCTTTACTAGCAAAGGGCGCGAACGAAGAGCATGGCGATGTTTATGGAATTAGTCTCGTATACAGCGGGAATTTTCAAGCCTCCATTGAAGTAGACCCATTGCAAACAACTAGGCTCAGCATCGGGATTAATCCGTTTGATTTTATCTGGCTGTTAAAGCCTGGGGAAACGTTTCAAACACCCGAGGCTCTAATGGTTTATTCTTCAGAAGGCCTTGGGGGGATGTCGAGAACTTTTCATAAATTATTACGAACCAGGGTGTGCCGGGGCATTTACCGCGACAAAACTCGGCCCATCCTTATCAATAATTGGGAAGCCGCCTATTTCAATTTTAATGAGAAAAAAATAAAGGAAATTGCCGATGCTGGAGAAAACCTTGGAATCGAGCTGTTTGTCCTCGATGACGGCTGGTTTGGGTATCGCAATAATGATAAAAGTTCATTAGGAGATTGGGTCGTTAATAAGGAGAAATTGCCCAACGGTCTAGCTGGGCTCGCTGACTATATGAGGAAAAAGAATATGAAATTTGGATTGTGGGTAGAACCGGAAATGGTTTCACCGGACAGTGATTTGTATCGAAAGCATCCCGATTGGTGTTTGCATGTGCCAGGCAGAAGTCGGACACTTTCTCGAAACCAGCTCGTTCTGGATTTAAGCAGGGAGGAAGTGTGTGATTTCTTACTAGAAACTTTGACAAACATCTTCACAAGTGCACCGATTTCCTATGTGAAATGGGATATGAACCGCAATATGACGGAAGTGGGGTCGCTCGGTCTTCCTCCTGAAAGACAAAAGGAAACAGCTCATCGCTATATGCTCGGGCTTTATTGGATTTTGGAAAAATTAACTCAACGATTTCCGCAGATTTTGTTTGAAAGCTGCTCGGGTGGCGGCGGTCGCTTTGATCCCGGTATGCTATTTTATATGCCGCAAACGTGGACAAGTGATGATACCGATGCAGTTGAAAGGTTAAAAATTCAATATGGAACAAGCATTGTCTACCCGGCGATCACGATGGGAGCACATGTTTCAGATGTACCGAACCACCAGGTAGGAAGGGTAACGCCCTTACAAATGAGATGTCATGTTGCGATGGCAGCCAATTTGGGATTCGAATTAAATGTCGACAAACTCAGCACTGATGATAAAACAGTCGTTCGAGAACAAATCACCCGTTATCATCAAATAAAGGATATCGTTCTTTTCGGTGACCAGTATCGGCTGTTAAGTCCATTTGAAGGAATGGACACTGCCTGGATGTATGTTACAACAAATCAGGAACAGGCGGTTGTGTTTTACTATAAAACGCTGGCAACGCCAAATCCGCCCTTTTTCCACCTTAAATTACGTGGGCTAAATCCAAAGATGAAATACAAAGTGAACAACGGCGAACGGCCATTTTATGGAGACGAACTAATGAAGATTGGATTATCCATGCCACTGATTAAAAAGGATTATACTTCATTTATTTTTCATATTGAAGCAAATTAGGAGGTTCCGCCGGCAACAAATACCCTCAAACGTAAATGAGTCACTAACTTTACCAATTTAATAGTAAATTTTATCTCGTGATAAAATCAAACGATTGCAAATTGGCAAAAATTATTTTAGTAAAAATCAAATTGAAAGCATTTACTTTTAGTAAAATAGAAATTATAATAAGCCTATAAACTTCTAGGAGTGATAAGATGAAGAGTTTAAAAAAGGTGAAATTATTATTTCTTTTTACGATTGTAGCAGCAATGCTTTTAACTGCTTGTAGCTCGTCCGGTTCAAACAAAGAGTCAGCGAAGGATGGGAAGGTCACGTTAAGGTTTGCTACATGGGATGTGGGGGATGATATAAAATTACAACAAAAGCTTATTGATCAATTCAATGCTGAAAATCCTGATATTAAAGTGGATTTGGAAGCTTATGGCGGAGAATATGACACTAAAATTACTGCGGGTATCGGTGCAAAGGACGCTCCGGATATCATGTATATGTGGAATTACCCTCAATATAAAGATGCTTTGGAACCGCTCGATTCTTATATAAAAGATAGAGGCGAAGAGTATAAGAAAAATTTTTATGAAACATTGTGGAATTATAATTCTGTAGACGGAAAAGTCTTTGGACTTCCAGTGGGCTATACTACGCATGTTGTTTACTATAATAAAGATTTATTTGATCAAAAAGGGATTGAATATCCGAAAGCTGGATGGACATGGGAAGACCTTCAGGAAACAGCTAAAAAGTTAACTGATAAAGATAAGAAAATCACAGGATTTGCCTTCCCAGGTAAACCGGATCCATATGATTTTGAAATGTATTTATGGAGCAACGGTACATCCTATGTCGATAGTAAAGGGAATTTGAAAGGGAACTTAAATTCACCTAAGTCGATTCAGACGTTTGAAATGTTCCAAAACATGCTTAAAGATGGAATTGCCATTACAACCGAGGGCTCTGGTGATACTGAAATGAAATCGGGCCGGGTAGGAATGTTTATTAATGGAGCATGGTACCTTTCAGCCTTTAAAGAGGCAGGGATTAACTATGGAGTCGTAGAGCTCCCAGCGTTTGGAAATAACAAAAGTGCAAGTATTATTAGCTCCTCCGGTATTGCGATGTCGAAGGATTCTAAGCATAAAGAAGCCGCTTTTAAATTTATGGAGTTTTGGACAGGCGAACAGGCTAATAAAGAAAGAATTTCATTTGAACTTCCAGTGCTGAAAAGTGTCGTTGAATCAGAAAAGCTGCAAGAGGATCCAATTAAAAAGGTATTTTACACAATGCTGGAGCAAAGTGATGGGCATACACCAACATCCTTTATCACCGATGATTGGAGCCAGCTGTCTGAGAATTTAAGCTTAGTGTTTGAACAAATCTTTAATCCAAGTACACGTGTCGACCCTAAAAAAGTGTTGAATGATGCAGTCAAGTAAGGATTAATAATCAAAAAGAGAATATATCAGATATATGTGATATATTCTCTTTTTCTATTTAACAACATCAAGTTTTTCCATAAGGTCAAACCAATTTAAGAGGGAAAATTATGTTTACTAAAAAACAAAAAAGTTACACATTGATCAGTAAAAAAGTACCATTTCTATTTATCATGCCGTGGATCATTGGGTTTATCGTGTTTACTCTTGGGCCTTTAGCTTTTTCATTAATCATGAGCTTGTTTGATTGGCCGATTGCCGGTGAAACCAAGTTTGTCGGCTTCGGTAATTTTATCAAGATGTTTACAGCCGACCCGCAGTTCTATGATTCTCTGGCGATTACCTTAAAATTTGCGTTAATCTTTGTTCCATTAAACCTATTCATTGCCTTGGTGCTTGCGCTTCTTATAACGCAGCCAGTCAAAGGAATCAAAGTTTTCCGGACAATCTTCTATCTGCCGGCGGTCGTATCGGGCGTTGCCGTATCGATTATCTGGGGCTGGATGTTTAATTCAGAGTATGGTGTGCTTAACTATTTACTATCTTTCCTTGGGATTGAAGGACCAAACTGGCTGATTGATCCGAAGTGGGCAATCGTAACGATTGTCATTGCCAGTGCCTGGGGCGTCGGGACAATGATGCTTATTTTCTATACTGATATTAAAGGGATTCCGAATGAAATGTACGAGGCTGCCTCGATTGATGGAGCTGGTCCAATTAGACAATTCATCAGTATAACGATTCCAACCATCACACCAACGCTTCTATTTAATGTTATTACATCCGTCATTGCCGCCCTGCAACAATTAACACTAGTACTCTTGTTAACAGGTGGGGGACCATTAAAATCTACGTATTTCTATGGAATATTTGTTTATAACAATGCCTTTAAACACCATCACCTTGGTTATGCCAGCGCAAACGCATGGTTTATGTTTATCATTATCCTGATTTTAACAATGGTAATCTTTAAGTCATCCTCTGCATGGGTATTCTATGAGGCTGAGGTAAAAAGGGAAAAAAAGAGAGGTAAAAAATAATGAAGATTACAAAGAAACATAAAATCATTGTTTATAGCATACTTGTGATTTTTTCCCTTTACTTCATCTTTCCTTTTATTTGGGCATTCATAACTGCCATTAAGACAGAATCGGAAGTATTTAGCTTCCCGCCAAAGTTTTTACCTGATACTCCATTATTTAGCAATTTTATTGATGCTTGGAATAGCCAGCCATTTGGAACGTATTTTATGAACTCAGTCATTGTAACGGTGCTGACGACAATCGGCCAGTTGGTATCTTGTTCCTTAGTAGCTTACGGCTTTGCTAGGTACGATTTTAAATATAAGAATGTTCTTTTTATCCTGCTGTTATCTACGATGATGATTCCGTGGGATGTGACGATGATCCCGCTTTATATGGAATTTAATTTATTCGGCTGGATCAATACGTTAAAGCCTTTGATTATCCCGGCGTTCTTCGGTTCTGCCTACAATATCTTTTTGCTAAGGCAGTTTCTAATGAATATCCCGAAGGATTTAGAAAATGCGGCCCGGATCGATGGAGCCAACGAGTTCCAAATCTTTTATAAAATTTTCCTTCCAATCATGAAGGGACCTTTAACCTTGATTGCTGTCTTAAATATTATTTTGGTATGGAATGATTACCTTGGTCCATTAATTTATTTGAATGATCAATCGAAGTATACAATGGCCCTTGGGTTAGCAGCATTTAAAGGTGTGCATGAGCTGCAAATTATTCCGATTATGGCGATGACACTCGTGATGATCATTCCGCCAGTGATTGCTTTTGCTTTTGCGCAAAAACATATTGTCGAAGGAATAAGCGGCTCGATTAAGTAATAAAGTTCGGAGGAAATTGATATGCAACGTGAAATGAGAAGGTGGGAGAATATTCACCTTACAGATATAAACAGACTTCCGGCACATGCTGATTTTTACAGGTACAGTGCCTTCACTGAGGCGCTAAAGTTTAATAAGGAAAAAAGTATAGGGTATACATCGTTAGACGGAATGTGGAAGTTTCTCTTTTTAGAAGCACCGGAATTTTCGCCTGATAATTTTGAGGCAGAGGACTTCGATGTTCGTGACTTCGATGAGATCGAGATCCCTTCTTGCTGGCAGTTAAATGGCTATGGAAACATGCATTATACCGATGTCTTGTATCCATTTCCAATCAATCCGCCCTTTGTGCCACAGGAAAATCCGACGGGAATTTATTTCAGAGATTTACTTTTAGAAGATATAAAAGAAGATGAAAAAATCATTATCAAGTTTAACGGTGTCGATTCTGCCTTTGATTTTTATGTGAATGGGGATCATGTTGGCTACAGCAAGGGATCGAGAATGCCGTCAGAATTTGATATTAAGGACTATGTTAAAAATGGTCAAAACCGATTAACGGTACGAGTTTATCAGTTTTCCGATGGAACTTACTTAGAAGATCAGGATATGTGGTGGCTCTCTGGAATTTTTCGGAGTGTGGAACTGTATCGCATCAATCAAGATACATTAGAGGATGCTACGATTGAAACTTTGCCGGATAAAGAGTATACCAATTTTACCTTGAAATTGACCGGACAGTTTTTGACCAGTTATGTAAAAGAGTTGAACGTGAAGCTTTTTCTGCAAGAAAAAGAGGTTGATCAGTTTCCTGTTAAGGTGGTAAATGGCGAATTCCAGATCCTTCGAGAAATGGTTCATCCATTGTTATGGAATGCAGAAGAACCCAATCTTTATCAAGCGGTATTGGAGTATGATCTAGCAGACGGAGAAAAGGAAATAGTTCCGCTCAGGTTTGGGGTAAGGTCGATTGAGATTGTGGATAATGAAATCCGCGTTAATGGTAAAAGAATTTTCTTTAATGGTGTCAATCGCCATGATTTTAACCCGGTGATGGGCCGGACGGTAACCTATGAGGACATGCTTCAGGATGTCATTTTAATGAAGCGGCATAATATCAATGCCGTTCGTACTGCGCACTATCCAAATAATGATGTGTTCTATGATCTTTGTGACCAATATGGACTATATGTGATTGATGAAGCCGACCTTGAATGTCATGGCTTTGAAAACACAGGGAATTATAACTGGATTAGTGACAATGAATTATGGGAAAAGCAGTATGTTGACCGGGCTGTGAGAATGGTGAAACGGGATCGAAATCATCCAAGTGTCATTATTTGGTCGCTTGGTAATGAATCCGGTGCCGGCCGAAATTTCACTGCGATGTATCAAGCCATCAAAGCGATTGATTCGACAAGATTGGTCCATTATGAAGGGGATCGTCAGGCGGCCTATAGCGATATGTATACGACGATGTACACTAGATTAAACGCCCTCGAAGAAATCGGTAAGGATTCGGAAGGGAAAAAGCCGCATATTTTATGTGAATATGGCCACGCGATGGGAAATGGACCTGGCGGGCTGACAGAATATCAAGAAGTTATGAGGAAATACCCGAGGTTACAGGGTGGATTCCTATGGGAATGGTATGACCATGGTATCCAAAAAGTAGATGAAGACGGAAATGTCTATTATTTATACGGTGGGGATTATGGAGATTTCCCTACGAATGGAAACTTCTGTATCGATGGCCTTGTGTTTCCAGATCGCACACCTTCACCTGGACTGATTGAATACCAAAAAGTGATTGAACCAATTGTAACCGAGGTAGTAGATCCTAATCAGCTAAAAATTATTATAAAAAACAGATATGATTTTAGAAACCTTGAAGGAATCCAGCTGCACTTGAAGGTTGAATCCTTTGATCAATTAATTGAAGAAAAGACTATTTCCGTTCCAAGTATCCACGCACAGGGAGAAAGAGTAATGACCTTACCTCTCAATCTTGAGGAAGCTTTAAAATACGATGATGTTCGCATCCGATTATATTATTCAGAACCTGAGAAAACTCTTTATGCAAGTGAAGGTCATCTCATCACCAGTGAAAGCTTTCTACTAGAAGCGACAAAAGTGAACAAAACAGTCGTAAGCAATCTTGAGGCAGCAGAGGCTATTTCTGTTGAGGAAGAACCAACACAGTTAGTACTAAAGAATGACCGCTTTAAAACTGTTTTTTCAAAAGTTCATGGTGTCCTCTTATCCCATCAACTAAATGGGGAAGAGATTATTGAAAAAGGGCCGGAACTTACACTTTGGAGAGCGGTCATTGACAATGATATGTATAAGAAGGATGCTTGGATTAATAAGTACTTTTTAAAAAATGCAAAGGAACAATTGATTTCCTTTAGTTATCAAATGAATGAGGGCTTTGTAGACCTTGAAATCAATAAATATCTATCGAGTGTTAACCAAGCATGGGGCTTTAACCTCTCTTATCAATATAGAATCACACAAGCTGGTGTATTAAGCCTTCACCTGAAGGGCTTTAAAGTGATAAGAGGGAAAGAGATTCCTGAGTTTCTCCCAAGAATCGGAATTACTATGCATCTTAACAAAGAGTACAGTGATGTGACTTGGTATGGCAGAGGAGATTCCGAGAGTTATCAAGATAGCAAGAGGAGTCAAAGTATTGGTTTGTACAACAAAAATGTCGAGGAAATGCACACGGATTATGTCTATCCACAGGAAAATGGTTCGAGATGTGATACTTCTTTCTTAGCCTTAACCAAGGGAAGTCAATCGATATTAGTTAATTTTAAAGAAGTAAGAGATTTCACCATCCATGATTATGAAACAAGTGCTTTGGAAGAAGCCAAACATCGAGGAAACATTCAAAAATCGCCATACAATGTGTTAACCATCGATTATCAACAAAGTGGTCTTGGAAGTAATAGCTGTGGTGAGGAACAGCTTCCACAATACAAAGTGAAAATCGAGGACTTTGAAATTGAGCTAGAAATAAGGAGTATTCACAAAGATACCCTAGTGGAAGAAAGTAAATTTTTTAAAGTGAGATAGTAATAGGCAGGGGAAACCCTGCTTATTTGACTAAATAATAAGGGAGAAAATAGGATGAATTTAGACATAAGAGAAATACCGTTTTCCCGCTTTGGGTCCTATTTTTGTATTTCGAAGGAAAAGGATTCGGAGGATGTATATATTAGGGATGTCCATGGCGGTGATGATGCGCCATCAAAGCTATTCCAGGTGGATATATTGCAACACGGGGTTGAACAGGTGTTTGAGGTAAAGTCTTCGGAGGTATCTTTATCCTTTTATTTAAAAGGTGAACGTGTTGCGGAAATCATTATGACCGAAGAGGATGAACTCCATTTTGATGTTGAAGATGTCGAGTTAAGATTAAGAGCAACAAAAGGAAAATATGATTCGTTAATGGAATTGGAAGATGGGATGTTCGAATATCATATCTATCCAAAGGAATTAAAACTAATGATTGTTAACCTGACTGGTGACCTGTTAGTAGATGCTCCTTGGAATATTATTGGAAATGACTTTATCGATATAAGGATGAAAGAAGGCCATTTTGTAATCGAAAGCTATCGAACTGTTTATCAAAAAAAGGAATACCTTCCTTTTACCCAAGGGAAAGCACAAGTAGAGCGTCTCTATAAAGATTGGTTTGATTCGATGAATCCTAGAATGACAGGAACAGGATACCTACCTTCCTTGGAGAGGGCTTCTTATATCACTTGGTCCAGCGTCGTTCATCCGGATGGAGTACTAAAAGATTATGCTATGTATATGTCAAAGCTTTGGATGTATAATATCTGGTCGTGGGACAACTGCTTTAACGCATTGAATTTAGGGGAAAAACATCCTGAACTCGCATTCGCCCAATTAAAAATATTTATGGACACCCAGGATGTGTGTGGTGCTTATCCGGATTTCGTGAATGATAAGTTTATTTCCTACAACTGTATCAAACCGCCGATCTTTGCCTATGTCTATGAACAGTTAATGGAAAAAAATGATTACTTTAAGGATACGCATCGATTAAAATGGGTTTATGAGTCAACGAAAAAAGTCATGAACTACTATGATCAATATCGAACCTTCCAAGGAAGACTGCCGCATTATAAGCATGGCAATGATTCTGGATGGGATAATGCCTCGTTGTTTCATGTGGGGATGCCGGTGGAAGCGCCGGATCTTGCCAGCTTCTTAGTTCGCACTTATGATATTCTTTCCTCATTTGCTGAACGCTTGGGTGAAAAGGTGGAAGCCGTGCGATTTAAAGAGCGTGCTGACAAGATGTTCAATTTGTTAATCGAGAGACTATTTGATGAAGAGGGTTTTTACGGGCGCGTCGGTAAGGATGCTGAAAAAATTGAAATCAGAAGCAGCTTAATTCTCCGGTTGCCCGTACTGATTGGCTACCGCCTTGAAAAAGACGTCATGGATCAGTTAGTTTCTGACCTTGAAGCAAACTTTGAAACGAAATACGGCCTCGCTACTGAGAGCGTGAATAGTCTGCATTATAAAGAAAATGGCTATTGGCTTGGCCCAATCTGGGCGCCGGTGACGTATCTGTTTATTGATGCATTGAAAAAGAATGGCTACGAAAAGGCTGGCAATCGCTTGCGGGATAAGTTTCTCGAGCTCACACTTGTAGGCGGAATGGCGGAAAACTTTGATCCGCATACCGGTAAAGGGCTAGTGGATACCTCCTTCACATGGACATCGAGCGTATTTTTGCTGCTGTTGGCTGATAAAGTTAGGAGGGATTAAATGCGTAGGTATATGGGGGAACTTGCTCTTACGGTTACAGCGATTATTTGGGGAAGTGGCTTTGTGGCCAGCGCAATCGCCTTAGAGCACTTCACTCCCTACCAAATTTTAGCAGGTAGGTTTTTAGTAGGAGCGGTCATTTTAAGCGTTATTTTCCATAAAAGACTGAAAACGATTAATAAAAGTACACTCATCAAAGGTGCGATATTGGGAATTTTTTTATATTTAGCGTTTGCGCTGCAAACGGTCGGTCTTCAATTTACGACACCATCAAAAAATGCCTTCTTAACGGCCGTAAATGTCGTAATTGTTCCGTTTATCGGCTTCCTATTGTATAAAAGAAAAATGGATTTCTACGAACTGACGGGGGCTGTTTTAGCGATGGTCGGTGTCGGTGTGTTATCGTTGAAATTATCGTCCGAAATCAACGTTGGGGATTTGTTGACACTAGGCTGTGCTGTAGGATTTGCTTTCCACATATTCTATACGGCTAAATTTGTGAAAGATTCAGATCCCATCCTTTTAACTCTCATCCAAATGATGACCGCGGCCATCATTGGATTTATCGTTGTCGTTTTCAAAGGAGAAACCTTCCATGCTGTCGAAATGGATGGGGTGGTATCGCTCCTTTACCTTGGGATTTTTTCTACAACGATTGCTTTTTTATTGCAAACCAGTGCTCAAAAATTGATTTCAGAAACAAAGGCTGCAATTATTCTTTCGACAGAATCGTTTTGGGGCATGGTATTTTCCGTTGCTATTTTAAATGAAGTGATGACAATGAAAATGTTGTTTGGTGCTATCCTCATTCTTATTGCTATTATCATATCAGAAACTAAGCTTCCTTTTTTAAAAAGGAATAAATTAAAGGAATTAATAAGGTAGGTAGAGAAATAATGGCCACAATAAAGGAGATAGCCACATTAGCTAATGTTTCAATAACTACCGTATCACGAGTATTAAATTACGATGAAACATTAAATGTCTCACCAGAAACAAGAAAAAGAGTTTTTGAAGCTGCAGAGGAATTATCCTATGTAATCACTCCAAAGAAAAAGGCAAAGAGTAAATGGACAATAGGGTTATACGATTCTTTCTCGTTGGAAGAGGAATTAGTGGATACCTATTACCTTTCAATCAGGGTTGCCTTGGAAAAGAAGCTGAAATTAAAAGGCATTGACTTCTACCGAATTGATAAGGGAGGCAATGCGGAGTATAGTAGAAAAATTGATGGAATTATATGTCTTGGAACATTCAAAAGCAAGGATATCGAAAGTATTAAGAACTTTGATAAACCTTGTGTCTTTATCGATTCTAATCCGGACGATCGGTATTTTGATTCTGTTATTATCGACTTTCCTTCGGCCACCAAAAATGCTCTAAATTATTTAACCGAATTAGGTCACAAAAGTATCGGTTTTATTGGTGGAGTCGAAACGGATATGTATGGGAATCGATTCAAAGATTTGCGGCAGGATGTTTTTGAAAATTATTTGAAGCAAAAGAATATTTTTAAAGAAGAATTAGTAAAAATCGGTGGCTATGATCCGAAAGACGGATATACCCTTTTAAAAGAAATGTTATCCGGTCAACAAAAGCCGACTGCGATATTTGTCGCGAATGATACCATTGCCGTTGGTTGCTACAAAGCTGCCTATGAGCTTGGTATAAAAATTCCGGAAGAACTAAGCATTGTTGGTTTTAACGACGTCGCTACCGCACAATATATGGTTCCTCCTCTAACAACAGTTAAACTATACACAGAAATTATGGGAGAAACGGCGGTGGATTTACTGGTAGAAAAGCTGTCCTCCAAAAGGGAAGTTAGTAAGAAAATCACGATAAATACGAAGCTAATCATAAGGGAAAGTGCAGCAGCACCACGAAAGAAATAAGGAGATTTTTGAAATCTCACGTATAGGACAGATTATATCTATTCGATAGGTTAAATTAAATGAAAAGAAGCGATGAGCACATTACTGATGCTCCTCGCTTTTTTTGTTAATTTAAGGTAAGGAAATTAGTTAATATTTCAATTAAATGGGAACCTTAAATACGTATAACAATCACATTTATTTGTCATCTAATTAAGGGTGTGAGAATGTGCCAGATACAGATATGTCCAGATATGAAAAGAAAATAATAATCCGCAACATTCGCTTGGAAGACATTGATGAAATCATTGCACTTGGGAAACTCTGTTTCCCTAATATGGATCCGTGGAAAAGAGAGCAACTGGTCAGTCACATTCGAATATTTCCAGAGGGCCAGTTTTGTGTGGAATTTGACGACAGGATTGTGGGTTCTTGTTCAAGTTTAATTGTTAATTTTAATGAATATGATGACCAGCACACCTGGGATACGATCACTGACAATGGCTATATCACCAATCACGACCCTGACGGATTCAATTTATATGGGATAGAAGTGATGGTGGATCCGGAATATCGCCGCATGAAACTTGGACATCGTCTCTACGAGGCTCGTAAGGAGCTGGCCGTTAAATTAAATCTTCAAAGTATCATTATCGGCGGGCGAATCCCTAATTATCACAAATATAAAGATGATATGACGGCCCGTGAATATGTTCAAGCTGTTGAAAAACACAACATCTATGACCCAGTGTTATCCTTTCAGCTTTTGCAGGGGTTTACAATAAAACGGATTAATACAAGTTACCTTCCTGATGATAAAGCTTCTGCTTCTGTGGCAACTTTAATGGAATGGAATAATGTTGATTATCTGCCAAAAAATAAACGGATTTATCGTACTGCATTTCCTGTTAGAATCTGTGCCGTACAGTACATGATGAAAAAAATTGATTCTATTCAGGACTTTAGCAGACAGGTCGAATATTATGTAGATGTTGCCGCTGATTTCAGATCAGACTTTGTTGTATTCCCGGAGATATTTACGACACAGTTAATGTCATTTCTTGAAGAAAAGCGACCGGACCGGGCTGTCCGCCGGCTGGCAACATATACGGATAAATACATTGAATTGTTTACACAGCTTGCTGTCCGCTATAATATCAACATTGTCGGTGGATCTCATTTTGTTGAGGAGAATGGAGAGGTGTACAATGTCGGTTTTCTCTTCCGACGTAATGGGACGATTGAGAAACAGTACAAAATCCACTCCACCCAAAATGAGCGGAAATGGTGGGGAATATCAGATGGAAATGAAATCAACGTGTTTGACACGGATTGTGGCAAGATTGCTATTCAAATCTCGTATGATATCGAATTTCCTGAACTCGCAAGGATTGCCGTTGATAATGGAGCCAATATTATTTTCGTTCCATTTTGTACAGAGGATCGTCAAGGGTACTTGCGTGTTCGTTACTGTGCCCAAGCTAGGGCGATTGAAAACAATGTTTATACTTGTATTGCAGGGACGGTGGGCAACTTAACACATGTGGAGAACATGGATATTCAGTATGCCCAATCTGGAATCTTTTCACCTTCCGACTTTGAGTTTGCAAGAGATGGAATCGTTGGAGAATGTGATGCCAATATTGACACCGTTGTAGTTGGTGACGTCGACCTAGAAATATTAAGACGCTCCCGAAGTTCGAGTTCATTGCGGCAATCTCGCAACAGAAGACTTGACCTATATCACATTGTATGGAATAAAAAAATTTAGGTGGTGTCAGGTACCAATAAACACCAAAAAAGCTATTGATTTCCAATTTATTCGATGTTATGATTGAAGTAATTATAGAGAAATGGAGGTTTTCCTAGTGTATTTTTGCAGATTGCGATTCCAAAATTTGAACCGTTAATTGAATAACGTTCAAGTCTCTGCCAGCTGTGCAGAGTAAATGGGATTGGTCTGCCTTTTTCAAGGAAACCTTTATTTTACGGTAAGTGAAAAAGAGGGGGCGAGTCGGCCCTCTTTTTTGCTGTCTTTAAAAATAAATATGGGATATGAGAAATGCTTGTTTTCCTATACCTTTTTTAATCAGTGGAAGAAGAATTGGCATTTTTCATTCTGAGACCAACAATCTTACCAGATTATTTCCATGCCCTTTTCGGGTATTTTTCGCGATGGATTCATCCATTTACTTTGCACAGATAGGTCGTCTGTGTTTTTTTGTGTTTTTTCAGAAAAGAAATGGAGGAATTTACCCATGAGAGAAAAACAAAAAGCGCTTATTGTTGGTGTCAATATCAATCATCAAGCAGATTTTTCCTATTCGATGAAGGAACTGGAGAACCTAGCTGCTGCCTGTCATATCGAAGTCGTTGGTGAAATCACTCAAAATTTAAACCGCCTTAATAAATCACATTATATTGGTACCGGGAAAATCGAGGAGGCGAAACTACTCCTTGAAGAAACAGATGTGGATTTAATCGTATTTAACGATGAGCTATCAGCATCGCAAATTCGAAATCTTGAAGAAGGGCTTGATCGAAAAGTCATTGATCGCACGATGTTGATATTAGATATATTTGCCGAACGGGCTAAAACGAGAGAGGCGCAGCTCCAGGTGGAAGTGGCTCGCCTTAAATATTTGCTCCCAAGAATAATTGGTTCGCGGGAATCGTTAGGCCGTCAAGGCGGGGGAGTTGGCTTGAAAAATAGAGGTGCAGGTGAAACCAAGTTAGAACTCGACCGCAGAAAAATCGAGGCAAAAATTGCCGAATTGAATAAGGAATTGGAGGCACTCGTCATGCAGCGGGAAACTCGGCGCAGCCAACGGAAAAAGAGCGGTGTGCCGCTTGTTTCTCTAGTAGGCTACACAAATGCCGGCAAATCAACAATTATGAATGCAATGCTGCGAAGGTCCCATCAATCATTGAATAAACAAGTGTTTGAGAAAGATATGTTATTTGCAACGTTGGATACGTCCGTTAGAAAAATAAAATTGGCCAATCACCTGCCGTTTATGCTAGCTGATACAGTTGGCTTTGTCGATAAGCTGCCGCATCATCTCGTTAAAGCTTTTCGTTCGACCCTTGAGGAAGCAGCAACAGCGGATTTACTCATCCATGTCGTTGATTTTTCAAGTCCACATTATGAAAATCTTAAAAATGTGACGAATAATACGTTAAGAGAGATGGGGATCAATCAAATCCCTACAATCATTGCATATAATAAGTCCGATTTAGCCGATGTTGATTTTCCTGCCGTTAAGGGAAGGAGCGTCTATCTTTCTGCTAAACAAGGTGTAGGAATAGAGGAATTAGTCGATGTGATCAGTGAGCATATTTTTAAAAATCCGATCCATTGTGAAATGTTAATTCCTTTTGATGGCGGCAGCTTAGTTTCCTACCTGAATGAGAATGCAAATGTGCTTTCGACAAGCTACGAAGACAATGGCACCAAGTTAACGGTAGAATGTAATCAAGACGATTTTGAAAAATACCAGCAATACGTTATTTAAAGTGAGTGTGTCTTGAATGGTATCCGGCGGAAAAATTTTTGTTTGACGTTTTCTAAACTGTTCTTTATGATAGTAAAGAAAAGAATACCCGTACTTGAACGGGAGAGGTTCATAGCTGATACCCTCTATAAAAAACTATGGATACATGACTATCTGCCATGTCCATATCGGACGTGGCTTTTTTGTTTTTATCCCGAAAGTTTGCATAGAATGTTCAGAAGAAACTCTCTTGAAAAAGTGTGGGGGACACATTTTTACTAGGGGGTTTTTTTATGTCTGGCCGCAAGCCTACAGAAGGATTAAAGGATTTAACATTATTAGGGAATCAAGGTACTACCTATTCATTTGAATATGCACCGGAAGTCTTAGAGGCAGTTGATAATCTGCACCCGGAGCGTGATTATTTCGTGAAATTCAATTGTCCGGAATTTACGAGTCTTTGCCCGCTGACCCGTCAGCCGGATTTTGCTACGATGTATATTTCGTATGTTCCAGATCAGAAAATTGTCGAGAGTAAGTCTTTAAAATTATATCTTTTCAGCTTTAGGAATCACGGCGATTTTCACGAGGATTGTGTCAATATCATCATGAACGATTTAATTAAATTGCTCGATCCACGCTATATTGAGGTTTGGGGGAAGTTCACACCAAGAGGCGGAATTTCCATTGACCCATGGTGCAATTACGGAAAACCTGGCACTAAGTATGAGGAGATGGCCAGTTTCCGGTTAATGAACCATGACCTCTATCCGGAAAAAGTCGATAATCGATAAGGAAGGGATAAAGAAATGATATTTTACTTGAATGGAATTTTTGTTGGATTGTTAATTCTGGCAAACATTGTTGCTGTAAAGCTATTCAGCATTGGGAATTTCGCGATATTGCCTGCCGCTGTCATTGTTTATATTTTTACGTACCCACTCATTGATGTGATTGTTGAGGTTTATGGAAAAAAGGAAGGGCGGAGAACCGTTCAAGCTGGGCTGATTACACAAATCCTTGCTCTGATTTTTATTACGATTACGATTCATCTGCCTGCAGCACCAATATTTAAAGAACAAGGGTCCTTCGAAACAATCTTAAATGGAAGTTTTCGCGTGATTATTGCGAGCTTAATTTCTTATGCTGTAAGCCAAAACCTGGACGTGTTTGTATTTAATAAATTAAAAAAACGTCATGGTCAGAAAAAGCTATGGCTGCGCAATAACGCCTCTACCATGCTTAGCCAATTAATTGATACAACCATTTTCATCAGCATTGCCTTTTACGGAACAATGCCGATCGCTGTCTTAGGAAGCCTGATTCTAACTCAATATATATTTAAATTTGCAGCAGCCATCCTAACCACCCCGCTAGTCTACGGACTTGTCCATTTCATACGGAAACAGGAATCACGGGAACCAGCCCACCCGCTACAAAGGGTGGCACCAAAATAGCACCAATCAAAGCAGTCGTTATTTTAGCGGCTGTTTCTTTGTATTTTTTTCTCTCTAGCAATCTTTCACCAAATTTCACCGTGCTCTTATTACGACGTAAATTCGTGCACTTCTGTATTTTTGTATAACCCAATTTAGCTATTGTACTTTAAAATATTATAGTGTTATAATGTGTTAGTATGATAATATGGTAACGCACTAAAGTAAATTTACAATCCAATAAAGGTGGTTTTATTCATATGAAACGTCTAGCATCTATGGTTCTAGTAATCGCGGCGATATTTTCAGTTTTAACGGCCTGCTCGGGCAATACATCGGGGGCTAAGGAAAAGAAAGATAATACAGTGGTAATCGGCATCGACGATAAATTTGCCCCGCTGGGATTTCGCGACGAGGATAATAATCTGGTAGGTTTTGATATTGACTATGCAAAAGCAGCTACTGAAAAGATGGGCATGAAGGCTAAATTCCAGCCAATCAACTGGAAAACTAAGGAATCCGAACTAAGCAGCGGCCGCATTGATCTTATCTGGAATGGCTATACTATCACCGATGAACGTAAGAAAAAGGTTCTATTTACAAAGCCTTATTTAAAAAATGCTCAGGTTGTGGTCACATTGGCTGACTCTAACGTATCCAAACTGGCCGATTTAGCTGGCAAAGTGGTCGGACTTCAATCTTTATCTTCTGCTTCGGATGCCTTGGATGCGAACCCAATTAAATCCAGGATTAAAGAAGTAACGGAGTTCTCCGATAATGTGATGGCATTAAATGACCTTAAGAGCGGGCGCTTAGATGCCGTGGTGATTGATGAAGTTGTCATTGATTATTACATGGCAAAAGAAAAGGGTACTTTTAAATTGCTTGATGAATCCCTTGCTCCTGAAGAGTATGGGGTAGGTGTGAAAAAAGGCAATGAGGAACTGCTGAACAAGTTACAAAAAGCACTGGATGAAATGAATGAAGACGGTACTGCCGCTGAAATTTCGAATAAATGGTTTGGTGAAGATAAAGTATTAAAGTAATGAAATAGGGAACAAAACAGGATTTCCATAGGGAACCCTGTTTTGTTTTTGGAGGAAATCAACTATGTCGTTTGATTATATACTATCCATACTAAAGCCGATGCTTGAAGGGGCACAAATGACGATTCTTTTGTTTGTAGTTGCCATTGTAGTGTCGATTCCGCTGGGCTTTTTGTTAACGCTAGCTGTAAAAAGCAGCTTCAAGCCGCTATCCTGGCTTGCACAAGTTTTTATTTATTTAATGCGCGGGACACCACTTCTGCTTCAGCTATTAGTGATCTGTTTTGGGCTGCCGATGATTCCGGTCATCGGGGAGTATTTGGTGCTGGATCGCTTTGTGGCCGCTTGTATAGGATTTATCCTAAACTATGCCGCTTATTTTGCTGAGATTTTTCGCGGCGGGCTTTTGGCTATTGATAAAGGTCAATATGAGGCTGCACAAGTCCTCGGTTTCAATAAATGGCAAATGACAACACGCATTATTCTACCGCAAATGTTTCGCATTGCCCTTCCAGCAGTGGCAAACGAATCGGTTACACTGGTCAAGGATACTGCCCTGCTTTATGCCGTTGCGGTACCGGAGTTATTGCACTATGCGGAAACAGCCGTGAATCGTGATTTTACGATTGTTCCCTTTATGGTGGCAGGTGTCATTTATCTTCTGATGACGCTTGTGCTGACGTATGTTTTTAAATTGGTTGAACGGCGATTTACATTTGAATAGGGAGGGGGACTGAATATGGCAATCATTGAAGTTTCTAATCTAAAAAAGTCGTATGGCGAGCTGGAAGTATTAAAGCAGATTACCTTTGATGTGAATAAAAATGATGTAGTGGCTGTGATTGGCCCCTCTGGATCTGGTAAAAGTACGATGCTTAGGAGTCTTGTCCACCTAGAAGAAATCAATGCCGGCAGCATCCGTGTTTCCGGTGATGATCTTGTAAAGGACGGGGTTTACGCAAAACCGCAGGAAATTAAGCAGATTACCGCCAAGATGGGGATGGTGTTTCAGCATTTTAATTTGTTCCCGCACCTAACGGTAAAGGAGAATTTAGAAATGGCTCCACGATTAGTGAAAAAGGAATCTGCAGCAGAAATAAGTAAGCGCAGTGCCGAGCTACTTCAGAAGATTGGACTTAAAGGCCGGGAAAGTACTTACCCGGTTCATTTATCAGGCGGCCAAAAACAAAGGGTAGCCATTGCCCGGGCGTTGATGATGAATCCTGATATTCTGCTATTTGATGAGCCTACTTCGGCACTGGATCCCGAGTTAACCGGCGAAGTTCTGCAGGTGATGAAGGACCTTGCTGAAGAGCACATGACGATGATTGTAGTTACCCATGAAATGGGATTCGCAAAAGAGGTAGCAAACCGAGTTATTTTTATGGATAATGGAGAAATTATTGAAACCGGTCATCCTTCTAATGTGTTGACCAACCCGCAATTCGAACGGACGAAAGCATTCTTAAATCGATGATGGTACCGTGGAATTCTTGAGACTTTGTCTTTCATCGGCTCAATGAAGGACATTTCCGGCAGGAATCTTGGAATTTTGTCCTTCATCGGCTTAATGAAAGACAATTCCGTAGGGAATCTTAGAATTTTGTCCTTCATTGGCTCAATGAAGGACATTTCCGGCAGGATTCTTGAGATTTTGTCTTTCATCGGCTTAATGAAGGACAATTCCGCAGGGATTCTTGGGATTTTGTCTTTCATTGGCTCAATGAAGGACATTTCCCGCAGGATTCTTGAGATTTTGTCTTTCATCGGCTTAATGAAGGCCATTTTCGCTGGGAATCTTGGAATTTTGTCCTTCATTGGCTTGATGAATGATTCTAAGTCGCACTTTCCTCCGATTACGCATTATTTCCGGCCACTTACTACGATTATCCTAAAATTCCCGATATTTGTTGGAAGTCATTTAGAAAAAAGGGTAACTTCAAAACCCTACTATATAAAGAAATCGTGTAATCTGCTAAATGAATAGCAACTGCTTCTCAGTTTTTTACTGATTCATTTATGTCCTTCTAATTTCTGGAGTTCATTTACTGTTTCAAAGCTATACCCTTCCTCAGATAGTGCTTGTAAAATCCCTTCAATGGTTTTCAGTTCTTCTCCAGTTTTATCATACATCGGATGAATCAAGATAATCGAACCTGGCTTAATTTGATCCCGCACATATTTTACTTTATCAGATGCGGTAGTAAAAAGGGTATCTGGTTCTAAATTCCATGTGATGGTGTCCCGATCATGCTTTTTGAGGTTAAGCGGTAAACCTACCAGTTTTTTTCCGTTTGGCGGACGCACATCAATTTCACCTTGAAATCCGGCATCGCGAATCAATAGATCTGTTTTTTCAATCTCTTCTTTATAATAGGAAGGCGTTTTAAAAATCATCCGCTTATGGGAATAGGTGTGATTACCAACTTGATGTCCCGCATCTACTATTTTCTTAGCTTCCTCAGGATTTTCCCTTATCTCATTCCCAATAAGAAAAAAGGTCGCCTTTGCGTGGTATTGATCCAAAAGCGGCAGAAGTTGATCGACATTATTGTCGGCCCATCGTCAAAAGTTAATGCAACCACTTTTTGATCCGTCTCCACTTGATCGGTTAGTCCGCCAAATAATTGGAATGTTCTCGAATTCATTAATTTATAGGTGCCAAGCAGTACCAGAAAAACTACTAGAATTCCTACTCCGATAAAGGTTAATTTCCTTTTCATATATACAGCCTTTCTTCTCTAATTTCCTTATCATTATAGCAAAAAGCACCTAGAAAAATGAAAAGTCCTCCTGTGAGTAAGATTCAGAATAGTTGTGCTATAATTAAATTAGTAACAGGTACTAATATCAGATATAACAAAACGAAGTTGATTTGAGGACATTTTACAGGGGGAATATCCGAACTATTTTTAAAAGAATGTTCGTTAAAATATGAAAACAAATGATCAACACAAATGGAGGGATTACGATGTTAACAAATGATTTGGACTTTCGGTTGGAGCCTAAACTTATAGAATTATATGAAGCACATAAAAAGCGGGCTGAAAAAATAGATTGGGGTTATCATGATTTCTTGCCGTGGGATAAGGCAATGGACTTCCGACGTGTTCCGTGGGATGAAAGTCAGGTCACACTTCCTGCATCCGTTGTTACTGCAGTTGAAACAGCGCTTTTAACTGAGGTAAACCTGCCTTGGTTCACCTCTCATCTGGATCAAACCTTTAAAGGCTCTTTAACGGTTATTAAAGATTTTGTTCATACGTGGACAGCGGAAGAGGACCAGCATTCAAACTTGCTTGAAACGTATCTTTTAATCACACGCAATGTCGATCCGAAGCGCCTCCACCAATTACATAAACAAACGGTTGAGAATGGCTGGAATCCGGATTACCATACACCTTTTGAAACGATGGTGTATACATCGCTGCAAGAATTGGCAACCATGGTGTTTTATAATAATGTGGCTAAAGTGGCTGGATCGCATGATAAGGATTTGTCTAGTTTACTCCGGCGTCTAGCAAAGGATGAAACATTGCATTATGCCTTTTACAGAGATGTTATTAAATTTCATCTGCAATTAGAACCTAACTATTGTTACCATTTGGGAAATGTTATTATGAACTTTCAAATGCCTGGGACTGTCATGCCTGACTTTGAAGACCGCATGTCCATTATTGCAAAAGAAGCAAATTACGGTCCATTGGAATATTTTGATCAAGTTTTAGATGTGATTGTTGATTATTGGGAGTTGGAAAAGCTTCGGCCAATAGCACCAGAAGCAGAAAAAGCCCGGCTGGACATTCTGAGTTATCACGCCCGGTTGAAAAGAGTCAGAGACCGCTTTTATAAAAAGCAAAACGGTGCCTGACACCCGATAATTTTTTACAAAACCAATTTGGCGTTCCACGCCACCATCTATCATGGAAATAGATTCAGAGAACTAGCCGTAGTCACCTAATAAAGGCGGTGTGAGCAGAGCCAAGCTTAGCTTCATTGATTGTAAAAAATGTATACTATCCGCTGAACTTGTCTATTCTGATTCGCTTTTGCGGCGCTCCGCCCCTTTACCATTCAAAGTAAAAGCTCCAGTGCCTGTTTGGCCTGGAGCTTACTCTTCGTAAAAATACTATGCTAAAGTGCCTCTTTAATCACTTTCTTATAATAAAGAACAGACAGGATACCGAAAATCGAGTACAATCCTGTATAGATCACCATGACGATTATCATCGGTGTCCATACCTCGGTACCGAATAAAAACCAGCCTGATTGGACGGCGAAATAGCTGTGGAAGAGTCCAACGACTAATGGAATGCCGAAATTAAACACCTGTTTTGCCCGAATACCTTTTAGCAGGTCACCCTGAGTAAAACCAAGCTTTCTCAGGATTGTATAATTCGGTTTTTCTTCTTCACTTTCACCCATTTGTTTAAAATAAAGAATACAACCGGATGTAATCAGAAAGGTTAAACCCAAAAAGCCGACGATAAACATCACAAGGCCCATTATTTGTTTCTGCCCATTACTGATTTCCAACCGTGAAGAATTGGCGCTGTCTTCACTATTATTCATCTTTTTAAAAAGATCATTTGCCTTTTCAAGATTGTCTTCATCTTTTAACGTAATCCCGATAAACAGCGAAGATACTTTCTGGATTTCTGGATTTACATCCTTCTGTAACCGCTCGAACACTGTTTCATCAACAATGGCAATCGGCTGCCCGCCGTTCGTAAAATAACCGGAAATGACGGTATCCTTTTTTAAGCCTAAGTAGTTGAGTGGAATTGCTTCGTTTTGCCCCTTCAATTCGATAGGACCAGAATCCTTAAGACTCATAAATTTTTGCAGCAAATCATTATATCCGGTAAAAATAGTTTCCTTCTTAGAAACATCGATATTTTTAACCGCTTTATCACTAATAACAGGAATCGTCATAGCCTTTGGATCGACCATTAATCCATTTAGGTTTCCCAAGATCTCCTTAAGATTCGCATCCACCTGAATAACGTCAATTTTTCTTTCGCTAAACGGAATATCCTCCACAGTTAAAACCTTCGTAAACTTCGTTGCATCTTCCGCCGTGACAAATGAAAAATCCCCGGCAACCTGATTTTCAGCCGTTTTTTCTGCTGAATAGTAAGAGATATAACTTAACGATAATAAACCAATCGCTAGCGCCGATAGGGTCGTAATGATCGTTAATAATAAAGCATTCGATTTCATCCGAAACATAATCGAGGATAGTGATAATACTTGATTAATATTTAAATAACCGTCCTTCTTTTTCCGAATGACATTAAAGATAAAGCTGACAGACCCTTTGTAAAAAAGATAGGTTCCAATAATAACCGATCCGAGAATAAATATCATCGCTCCAAAAAGTTCAGTTACCGTGGTAAAATTGCCGCTTAATAATTTTGTCGAAATATAGTAGCCTGAAATGATCGAAACCACACCAATAATCCCGATGATGATTTCGAAGATAGACATCTTTTTCACTTTACCTTCAGTCGATGAAACCACTCTAAATAAGGATAGGATACTCTGCCTTTTTATAAATACATAGTTCATCAGCATAATAAACAGGTAGATGACACAAAACACCACAACGGTTTGAACCAGTGCCTTCGAAGAAAAATGAAGGGCGGCGATTGCATCAATACCCGTGATTTTAAACAAAATCATGAGAATGAGCCTTGAAACGGAAAAACCGATAAAGATCCCAATAACCAACGAACCAAAATAAAGGATAAAATTCTCAGCCGTAAGGATGTTGAAAATTTTCATTTTGGTCATCCCGATTAATTGAAATAACCCAATTTCCTTGCTGCGCCGTTTAATAAAGATGTTATTAGCATAAAGCAGAAAGATCGAGACAATCGCAACAAGTAAAACGGATGCTGCCTTAATTGCTGCGGCCCCTTTAATGGAGTCTTTCGTTTCATTCATCGCAGGGTCATATTGCAGGGTGACAAAGGCGAAATATAGGGCAACGCTAAAGATCAGCGCAAACACATAGAGATAATAATTTTTCAAATTCTTTTTCAAGTTTCGAAAAACGAGATAATTAACGCTCATTTGGCACACCACCCAATACACCTTGCGTTTTCATGATGTCTTTAAAGAACGTCTGTCTTGATTGTTCGCCCTTATTTAATTGCGTGTATATCTGTCCGTCCTTGATAAAAATAACCCTGCTGCTGAAGCTTGCTGCCACCGGGTCATGGGTAACCATGATAATTGTTGCCTGGCGGTTTTGATTCATCTCGCTTAATTTGTTAAGCAAATCGGAAGCAGATTTTGAATCGAGGGCACCGGTTGGCTCGTCAGCAAAAATAATGCTTGGTTCATGAATAAACGCCCTTGCGGCAGAAGTCCGCTGTTTTTGACCGCCGGAAATTTCATTTGGATACTTATCCTTGATGTCGGAAATCCCCAGTTCCGCTGCCACTGCCTGAAACATTTGATCCGCTGCTCTTTTTGAAACTTTCGAAATCGATAACGGCAAGAGAATATTTTCTTTGACTGTCAATGTATCCAGCAAGTTATAATCTTGAAAAATAAACCCTAAATGATGCTTGCGGAATTCAGCCAGCTGACGCTCCTTCATCGTTGTCATTTCTTTTCCTTCAATTTTGATTGTCCCGCCGCTGACCTTGTCAATGGAGGAAAGAACATTGAGCAAGGTTGTCTTTCCGGAACCGGAGGCACCCATGATGCTCACAAATTCCCCTTTTTCAACACGAATATCAATTCCCTTTAATACTTCTTGTTTATTTATTTTATTGCCATAGCTTTTGTGAAGTTTATTGGCTTCTAAAATATGCATGCTAACACGCTCCTCTTAATCGATACCTTTATTATAAATAGCATGAAGATTCCAATCCTTCGATTGCGCGAACAAATAAGAAAAGCATGTGACATTGTTGTCACATGCCTGCAATATGGACGAATTCATTACTTATTGGAAAGGTTAACGTAAAAGTGGTTCCTTCTCCAAGTTGTGAGTGGACATCAATATTGATTAATAAAGGCTTTGCGATTCTCCTCGTTAAATATAACCCCATACCTGTTGCAGCATTATCGTGATGAGACGTGGTCGAAGTAAAGCCCTTTTCAAATATGCGCGGCAAGTCTTTAGGGTCGATGCCGCGTCCGAAATCCGTCACCTCAAGGATCTTTTGTCCAGCTTTCTGATAGCTTTTAATGAGGATGTCGGATGAGTCACTGTATTTCACTGCATTTGTCAACAGCTGTCTGATGATAAAGGCGAGCCACTTGGCATCAGTCAAGACAGAAGGAACCCCTAATTCAACATCAAAGCCAATCCCTTTTTGCATACACCAAGATTGTAACGTTTTAATCTCTTTAAAAAGTAACCCCTTTAAATCAGTTTCTTCTATATATAAATCATTTTCCATGAAGGGGATGCGCTTTTGGTGAAGCTGTTGGTCAAGCAGGAGGTGGATTCTTAACCATTCATGGGTTAATTGTGCACGCGTCCGTTCATCGTCCATGCGTTCAATCATTAAATGCATCGCCGTTAACGGGGTCTTGACTTCATGAATCCAGGCTAACAGGTCATCCTTTTCCTGTTCTAACATCAGCAGGTTTTCCGAAGCTTCTTTTTTAAGCAGCTCGGTCTGGTTCACGATGCTTTGTTCAATCATTTTTTCAAACGGGCTTTCAGGCTCCGCTATTGTGGTTAAATCAAGATTGCTTTCCCATTCCATTAAACTTTTGTAAAACTTTGTTTCCTTATGATAGCGAAAAATCAAAAAGATACAAAAAACAAGCGTTGATAGGAAGATAATATAGAAGAATGGCATCAATGGCAGTGCCGTATCAAGGTAAGCTATAAAAAGAATGAGTACTTGAATAACGAAAAATAGAAGGATCCAGCTGCGCCTTTCAACGAAATAGTTCTTAATCATAACTATTTGCCTCTTCAATCGCGATATAGCCCTGGCCAACCTTTGTTTCAATAAAACTTCCTAGAGATAGCTCGTCTAATCTTTTTCTCAGCCGATTGACATTGACCGTTAAGGTATTATCACTGACAAAGCGTTCATCCTCCCACAGGCTTTTAATTAAGTCCTCACGGCTGACAATTTTATTTTTTTGCTCAATCAGCCGTTTTAAGATAAACGTTTCATTCTTCGTTAGTTCAACCGTACCCGCAGCATTACTGACGATGTTTTTCTCATAATCCACCGTTGCGCCGCACCATGTTTTGAGGGTCATTTGCTCAGTATTGTAATTATAGACGCGGCGAAGAATCGCCTGGATTTTCGCGATCAGTACATCAAAATGAAACGGTTTTTGAATAAAATCGTCTGCACCAAGCTGCATCGACATCACCATATCAGTCGGATGGTCTCGTGAGGATAAAAATAGAATCGGAACATTCGAATGGGAGCGGATCATTCGGCACCAATGAAAACCATCAAATTTTGGCAATTGGATATCAATCACCACTAAATCAGGCTTTACCGCTGTAAATTCCTCCATGACCTTGCTGAAATCCGTAATTCCATAAACGTCATAAGACCAGCCTATTAACCGTTCTTTTATTTCATGAAATAATGTAACATCATCTTCAATTAATAATAGTTTAAACAAAGGATTCACCACACTTTTTTTGGATATCTTATAGTAATTGTATAATATATCCTATTTAGGTGCTATAGGGTGAACCTCTCTATTAATTAATGATTCCGGTATTAATTAGTTCAAATTGCAGGTCTGCCTTAATCGGGATCTCTTTAAGGGCTGCATTTTTGTATTTTTTCTCCCACAGTTGATGATGATCGGCCCTTATTTTCTCTTCAATGCCAAATCCATCACAATTCGCTTCCTGTAATTTTGCAATCGTTGATTCGGCAGTTTTCGTTAAAGTATTCTTTATTTCTTTATTTAGCTGATTTAATAGCAGTGGTTTCGTTAAATGATTTTTCGGATACTCTGTTATTCGATATTGCAGCTTTACAGATAAATTCGCGGAAGCAACGTCATTTTTCACCGTTAATTTTGTTTTTTGACGGGTATTGATCACTTCGACGACGACAAAATCCTTTTGAATTTCTTTCTCTTGTTGATTTATTTTCACCAAAAATGAAACCTTCTGTTTTTTGGTTCCATTAAGCAGTAAAAACATTTTTGATTCTGGAATATTAAGTTTCCCTGTCATTTTTTCATTATCAAATAGTGCCATACCTACCGAACGTGCCCGATGTTTCTCATAATGAACGTTGAGAAGCGGCAGCAATGGATCCTTTGTATGTTTAAGCAATAAAGGACAGACTGATTGAACATTATAGTCTGTAAAAAAACCGGTTGCTTCACCGCTTTTTAAGAATTCAGCATAATATTGTCCGTTTATATCTGCTTCCTCCTGTTTTAAGCGAATGGCGGCCGCTGCTTCTCCTTCAATAATCACCGCTTTTGCACTAAGAGCGCCTTTTGGGTTCCGATAAATGTTATCGAGCTCCTGATAGATCCCTTTTTTCGCCATTTTTTCGCCAAAAAAGATCACTTGAACTTTAGAGGTATCAATTCTTTCTGAAATATTTAGGTCGGCATGCAGGAGGGTGTCTAAAGCTGTCCTCCCGGATGTAGTTAGAATGGTGCTTCTCGAAGATGCTGAAGAAATATTATTTTCTAACGCTCTTTTGCCAATAGGGTACGATGTATTTGCGATTACCTCACCGTTAGGATTGATATCGTACCCAATAAGCATGATTAATTTTTGCTCTTTTAATAGCCTTTGATCCCAACAGCCTGTTAATAAAAGGGGGATAAAAATGAAAACAATCAACCGCTTACTAGTTCTTCTCATTGAATTCACCCTTCTGCCGTTTTTTAACTAGCAGGGAAAAAATTAAAAGAAATACAGGTATGGCCATCAAGAAGATGAAACCAGCATAGGTAGTGTATTTCGTTATTTGCTCTATTTCTTTTTCACCATTAAAAAATAGGGCAAAGACAAAGCAAATAAAGGCTGATAAATAAACAAAAGATTGTCTTGACCATTTTTTAACTAGAAAAGTGCCTGCTAAGGATGCACCGTAAAGATAGCTGATAAATGATGTCGCTACTAAAATAATCCAGAATGAAATGATGACTAAATCTGGCCGTTCAATGATTTTAAACGAAAAAGATTTTAATAAATAAAGAACAGGCTGAGGAAATAACCCCATTTGGTCATCACTGAAGTAAATTAAGCAGACAAAGGTTAGGAATGTGTAAAAAAAGGTAATAAATAAGTTTACCAAGCTAAAAGCTTTAAATTTCTTTTTTCCAGTTGCCGAAACAAACGGAGATAATATAAGGAACATTTCCATGCCTTGCCATGCTAACGTAGCATGCCCGGCTCCCTTCAGTATATTCATCATACCTGAATGACCTATAGGCATAATGTAATTGATATTGCCATCTTTAAAAGCAATAGGAGGGATGATGATAAACACAATCAACACCAAAGAGGCGATAAAGTAAAACCTTGCGATGACCTTCAAGTTTTCGACAGCAATATAGATTCCGATGGATACCATCAACAAAAGGATGACCCAATAGGGAGTATACGGCAGCATCCATTTTTTTAAAATAAAGACAAATAAAACGAGAATGGTTGAGCCGGTTAATAAGAAATAACCAGTATAAAAAAGGGTGAAGCACTTTCCAATCACCTTTCCTAAAATCGATTCAAGGAGTTGAAATAAATGCTGATTAGGGAAACGGTTACATAAAATAAAATAGAGGATAACAAGGATCTCCATAAACACACCTGTTAAAAGAAGTGAAATCCAACTATCCCCTTTGGCGAATTTGTGAATGTCGTAAGGAAGAGAAAGAAAGGCCACTCCAATTTGCGTCTGGATTAAAAAGGTGATCATCTGGAGCTTGGTGATTTGGTTTTCATTTTTCATTTTTTTCCCATCTTCTTGGTCGATTTAGTCGAATTTTATTTTTAACACGTAACTCTCTTGGCCTTTGCTTTAACATCCATATTGGAAATCGAATGATTGCATCCTTCAACCCTTGTAAATTAAAGGGGGCAATCGGGGTGAAATAAGGCGTTCCCAAAGACTCCAGTTTACAGAGATGGCCAATGATAAACATTAACGCAAATATGATTCCGACAAACCCAAAGCTAGCGGCAAGAACCATAATTGGAAAGGTTAAGAGCCTAACCGTATTACTCATTTCATAGGATGCGATTGTAAACGAAGAAATAGACGTAAGTGCTATCACGATTACCATCACATTCGATATTAATCCTGCAGAAACAATCGCATCCCCGATAATTAAACCACCGACAATACCGATTGTTTGCCCGATTGGGGTGGGAAGACGAATTCCAGCTTCTCGAATTAATTCAATCGTAAATGCTGTAATCATCGCTTCAATTAACGGTGGAAACGGAATGTTCTCTACTGAGTTTTTAACCAGAACTAAAATTTCATTCGGGATAATCTCAAAATGGAATCCGATAATCGCAATATATAAAGCAGGTAATAGAAGCGAGAAGAAAAAACTTGTTACTCTCAAAAGGCGAAACACAGAGCCTGTAATGATGCGGCTGTTGTAATCATCTGTCGTTTGGAAAAAAGAAAAAAATGATACTGGAAGAACAAGCGCATCTGCACTTCCTTCAGACAAAATGACGATTCTCCCTTCTATTAATTGGGCAATTGTCCGATCAAGCCTTTCCGTGTAAAGGATATGCGGAAATGGAGATAATGGCATATCTTCAACTAACTCTTCTAAGTACCCAGGGCTAAAAGTCATATCTGTGGAAATGGTTTGAAGTCTTTCTTCTAGTGTCTTTATTAGATTCGGATTGGTGAGTCCTTCTATATACATAACGGCAATTTTAGTGTTTGTGTATTGGCCCTTCCGATGGTAAATAATTCTAAGATTAGTGTTCTCAATCCCTTGTCTGATAAACCCTATATTTGTCGAGAGGTTTTCAACAAAACCGATATGTGATCCTCGTACCGTTTTTTCACTATCAGGTTCTTTGGGGCTGCGGGAAAAATCTTTTTTTGTGTTAAAAGAAAAGATTTTTTCGCTTCCTTCAATAACGACAACTGAATTTCCTCGTAACAGAGCATTAATAGAATCGCTAAGATTTATTTTACTCTGTGTTTCTGTCGTAAATGGGATGTCACCTATGTCTAATTCACGATATTTTATGAAAGGGAATAAGATACTTTCTTGGATTTTTTCTGAGTCAGCAATGGTGGCTAAATAAACGATGACTCCTTTCATTTCTTTATATAAAATGGGGATCATTAGTAAGTCTTCAGATTTGCAGAAAGAATTTTTAATGAACTCTACGCGGGTATCCAAGGTAAAATCATCATTTGTTGAAGGTTGATCATTTTTAATTTTTTCAAAGAGAGCTTGCTTCATAACCGAACTCCTCAAGGTAAAATGTACATTTTATCTTTTACTAAATTTCTCTTATTATTCTTAAAGTAAAAATAGTAGTTGACTCAGGTGAAAGATAATAGTAATATAGTAATCCTGATGAGGGTTATTAAAGAATTAGCATATTGGCTTACTTAAAGAATTCCTACATCAGTTGACAGCAACAGAGCTGTTTGATAAAATAAAAACCTCGCTGATTCGAATGAATATTATTTTAAAATAATGATTGACATTCTAAAAGCGAGATGATATAGTAATAAAGTTGCTTCTGAACGAAGTAACGAACTTGCTCTTTGAAAACTAAACAAACAAAAACGTCAACAAACAATAAATTATTAGCTTCATAAGAAGCTAAGCCAACGTAACAAATGAGCTAATCAACTTTCTTGGAGAGTTTGATCCTGGCTCAGGACGAACGCTGGCGGCGTGCCTAATACATGCA